>VBJE01000298.1 GCA_005879675.1 Chloroflexota bacterium | reverse complement strand
GGAGTCGGTGTTCGAGTGCTGGACCTCGATGGCCGGCCTCGCGCGCGACACGCGGACGATCCGGCTCGGCCAGATGGTCACCTGCAACAGCTACCGGCCGCCCTCGCTGCTGGCGAAGATGGCGAGCTGCATAGACGTCATGAGCCACGGCCGCCTCATCCTCGGGATAGGCGCCGGGTGGTATCAGCATGAGTACGACGCGTACGGCTACGAGTACCGGGACGCGCCCGAGCGCCTGCGCATGCTGCGCGAGTCGCTGCAGGTCATCAAGGCGATGTGGACCCAGGACGAGGCCACGTTCGAGGGCCGCTACTGCGGCGCGGGGGAGAAGGTCACCCTCAAGCTGGTGGCCCAGTACGGCGACGCCTGCAACTTCAACGCCGACATCCCAACGGTGCGGCACAAGCTGGATGTGCTGCGCGAGCACTGCGACACGGTGGGTCGCGACTACGACTCGATCCTGAAGACGGTCGAGTTCTACACCATCCTCGGCGACAACCGGGAGATCGACCGCGTTGTGGCCGACCACGCCCGCCGGACGGGTAAGGACGAGGACTACATCCGCGCCTGGCACCCGCTGCACGGGGACGCCGAGCGCATCGCCGAGATCGTCAACGACTACGCCGAGGCGGGCATCGAGTACTTCATCGTCAACCTGCCCAACGCGGCCGAAGGCGGCGCGATCAAGAGGTTCGCCGAGGAGGTCTTTCCGAGGCTGGGGTTGCGGGTCGCCTCCTAGGCGCCCACAATCCTGCCAGCGTGGTCGCCCTCCTCCGCCGAAGGCCGCTCGTTTCCTTCTTCGTCATCGCGTTCGCGTGGACCTGGGCCTTCGTGATCGTCTTCCTGATCCTGTTCCCGCTCCCCGACATCGATGGGAGGACCCTGCCAGGCGACTTCGGTCCGCTGATCGCAGCGATCGTCATGTCCGGGGTCGTGGTCGGGCGATCTGGCATCAAGCAGCTGCTGAGACGGATGGTTCAGTGGCGGGTGGGGCTCGTCTGGTACGCCTTCGCCCTGGTCGGCGTGCCGCTTCTCTACATCACGGGCATCATCTTCGTGCCCGGCGCTCTGGGATCGTTCAAGGCGCCCGATATCGGCTCGATCGTGCTGTACCCGGTGTTGTATGTCGTGCTGCTGATCATCGGCGGGCCGCTGACCGAGGAGCCTGGCTGGCGCGGCTTTGCGCTGCCGCGCTTGCAGCAGCGCTGGGGGCCGCTCGCCGGCACGGTCGTCCTCGGCCTCGTGTGGGCCGCATGGCGCCTGCCCAACTACTTCCGGCCCGATTGGTCGAGCGTCAACGGACAGCTGAGCTTCAGCGGAGTCGCGGTCTTCTTCCTGGCGGCGGTCGCGTTCTCGGTCGTGATCACCTGGGTCTACAACCACACCGGCGGCAGCATCCTGATGGCCATCCTCGTCCACGCGAGCATCAATTTCTCGCAGGGACTGACGGGCGAACTCTTCCCGGCCGCGAAAAACAACGAGGTCGCGCCGGTGATCGCTTTCGTCATCCTCGCGGTGGTGCTCGTTGTCGCGACCAGGGGCAGGCTCGGCTACGCCGGTGCACAGCCCGCGCCGGCCGCCGCTCCTGCTTACTCGGCACCATGACCGCCCGCAGCGCGCGGTGGCTGGGCTGGACCGGCACCGGGCTCACGGTTGCGTTCATAGCCCTGACCGTCCTGATGCTCTCGCAGCGCCTGCGAGCGCCGCTGCCTCCCGAGGCGATCTGGAGCACGGTGGTCGCGTTCATCGGGGCGGGCGCCTTTTCGGTCGTCGGCGCGCTGATCGTCTCCCAGCACCCGCATCACGCCGTCGGCTGGACGTTCACCCTGTCCGGCGTCGCCACGGCGGGCGCCGTGGTCCTGGCTGCGTACGACGAGCTTTCGCATGCGCCAGGCTGGTCGCTGCCCGCGGCGGGGTTTGCCCAGGGCGTCTCGCACCTGCTTGTCCAGGGCGGCATCTTTCTCCCGCTGACCCTCGGGCTTCTTCTATTTCCCGACGGGCGCCTCCTCTCGCGGCGCTGGCTGTTTGCTGCCGCGGCCGCGGTGCTCGGGCTGTTGCTGCGCCTCTACAGCGATGCGGTGAACACTCAAACGTCGAGCGACTTCGACATCGGCGACGTGGGCGTGCTGTTCACGGTGGCGTCCGCGGTGGCGGGGCTCGCCGCTCTGGCGCTGCGCTGGCGACGAGGAAGCGCCGTGCTGCGGCAGCAGGTGAAGTGGATGGCCGCGGCCGCGGCAGTCGTCGTGTTCGCGTTCGTCGGTGACATCGCGATCAACATCTACAACCACGACCTGCTCAAGAACGACGCCGAGTTTCTCGTCTTCACCCTGACGTACGCGCTGATACCCATCGCCGCCGGCACGGCGATCCTCGGCTACGGGCTCTACGAGATCGACCTGATCATCAGGCGCGCGATCGTCTACATCGCGATGACCGCGATCCTCGCCGGGCTGTACACAGCTTTCACCGCCACGCTGCAGCGTCTCTTCGTTGCGCTCACCGGCCAGTCCTCGGACGCCGCGATCATCATCACGGTGGCGCTGATCGCGACCATGTTCACGCCCGTGCGCAACGCCCTGCAGAAGCTGGTCGACAAGCGTTTCAAGGACACGCGAGACCTCGAGCGCCTGATGGAGTCGCTCGAGAACGAGGTCGGCGCGGTGGTGGACGTCATCGACGGAGAAAGGCTCGCCGAGCGCCTTGTCCGAACGGCGCGTGAGGGCGCGGACGCGCTTGGCGCCGCGCTCTTCCTGGACGGAGCCACGGACGACCGCCCCAGCTACGTGTCCGGCGCCTGGAACGGCGACGCCGCGCTTGTCATCCCCCTGCGCGTCGGACAGACGAACATCGGACGCATCGCCCTTGGCAGGCGGCGGAGCTGGTCGCCCGGTGACGCGCTTCCTCGGTGGGCGCGCCGCCGGGGCATGGGGGATCGCCTTCGCAGTCCTCCTGCTGGTCAGCGCCGCCATGGCATCGCTGCCGACGGCGGCCGACTCCGAGGCCGCGATCACGGCCTTCTATCGCGCCCACTCGGGGATCGTCGTCCTGCAGCAGGTGGTTGGCGCGCTCGCCCTCGTGCCCTTCGTGGCGTTCGGGCTTTCCCTGGCGCCGAATCGATGGTTGAGGCCCGCGCTGTTCCTGTTCGTCGCCGTCGAGCTGATCACGAACATCGTGCCGCTGGTCATCGTTGCCGCGCCGGGCGCCGCGCATCCGCTGACGCTCCTCGAGGACGTCGCCGACTCGGCGCTGTTCATCTCGGTGGCGCTGTTCCTGGTCGCCGCCACGCTGGCCGAATCGATGTGGCTGCGAGCGCTTGCCTACGTCGTCGCGGCCGCGTGCGTCCTCCGGGCGCTCGTGAGCCCGTTCGGCGTCACCGCCCTCGACCAGGTCGCGCCTCTCGCCTTCCTGGCGTTCGTGCTGGTCTTCAGCATCCGCCTGCTCGCGCGGCCGGCTCCGCTCCCCGCGACCTAGGAGTCTTCGTCCTCCACGCGCTCGATCCGGAACCTCAGCGTGTAAGCGCCGTTGCTGCTGGTCACCGAGTAGGCGGTCTCGCTCACGCCGAACGTCGGCGCCTGGAAGCTCAATTCGACCGACCCGGCATCCCGCTCCTCGGCGCTGAGGCAGGCGAGCCCGCGCGCGAGGGCGCCGGGCAGGGTCGACTGGTCCGCGGGGTTGAACCCGAACCCGATCAGGTCGGTGAGCAACGACTTCGCGAACAGCGTGTTCACGCAGTTGGTGCTGGCGGCATCGACCTTGATGCTTATGCCGCCCGAGCGCGGCACGTACTGCTCGAAGGTGGCCGGAGTCGCCAGGAGCTGGCCGGTTGACGCGCCGCTGACCCCGCCCAGGCCTCCGATCTCCTGCCACTCGCCGTTGACGCTTGCTTGCGCCGTCCAGCCGGCCGGCACGGGCAGACCGGTCAGCGGTGTCTTGAGTGGGGCGTTGACGACAACCCCATCGACCACGACGCGCAGGTGGACAAGCGGGGAGGAGGGTGCGTGCCGCCACCCGGCGAGCAGCGTCGCCGCGAAGCCGGTGGGTAGGTGGCCACCTACCGATTGCGTCATCCGCACGGTCACGTGGTAGTGCGGGTCGGCGCCGTCCAGCACCGGCGTCACGTCGAGACCCGCGGGGACCGGCGTGGTGGCGCGGGGCAGGGCCCGCAGCACAGGGTCCCGTCCGCCTGGGACGGCGGGCAGGGGAACGTCGAACGAGAAGTCTCTCGAGTTCAGCGGGCTGACGCCCCCGACGGGGATCAAAGCAAGCGGCGCCGCCAGCGGAAAGCAGGGCGCGCCGAGGATCGCGTTGAGCGATGTCTTATGCGTCACGACGCACGCGTCACCACTGCCGCCGCCGTCCGGGCTGACGAACACGTCAGCCTGCGTGACCGGCACCGCGCGGCCCGTGGAGTCGAGCTTGGCCGCCTTGCCGGACCTGATCACCGCCACCGCCTGCGGAGGGTGCAGCTCGCTGCGGTAGTTGAAGACGGCGCCCACACACGGCACGCCGGCGGGCTGGTCCGCGGCGGTCAGGCACGGAATGCTCGTCCCGGCCTTATGACCCGGGACGGGGTCGGGATGCCCGCAGTCGAAGATCCACCGGCCTAGCGCGACCACGCGATCGCCTTCGCCCGCCCACGCCCAGGCCGGGTAGCTCCCGATCTCCCACTCGAGCTCGAGCGTGCCGAGGCCGCCCTCCAGGTTCGAGGGGGCCAGGTTGCCGGTCGCCAGGAATCCTGAGTCAGCCGCGTCGAGCTCGATCTCCGTGTTCTGGTCGAACGTGACGTGCCCCGCGGGAAAGTCCTGCTTCGAGACGTGGGAGTCGACCGCAGTCCCGTGGACGAGGACCGGTGCCGAAA
The DNA here is from genome assembly GCA_005879675.1 of Chloroflexota bacterium. GTDB lineage: Bacteria > Chloroflexota > Dormibacteria > Dormibacterales > Dormibacteraceae > 40CM-4-65-16. Next base: position 716 of record VBJE01000298.1, on the reverse strand, counting down.
ACGGCGAGCTGCCGTTCACGACCGGCGCCCACTCCGGGTTCACGGCGGGCAGCATGTCGAAGGCGCTCGACTGGACGATCGGCGGCGAGTAGCACCCGCCTCCGTTCTCGCTCAGCGCGTTGTTGCTGTTGATGGGGTCGCTCGCCAGCGCTGCGCCGTTCGACAGCCATAGCGCGAGCAGCGTGGCGATGCTTGATGCGTAAAGCCTTCGCTTCATGTGCTGGCCTTCCTCCCATGAGCGCCGACCGGGCCGTGGAGCGGCGAAAGCGTACTCCCGATCAGCGAACAGCGGCGAATGCGCGTTCTAGCGGTGAATGGCGGTTCCGCTCCTCGCGCTCCTCGCCTGCGAACTTGATCTCGCGCTGACTGCGGGAGCGATCGGTCTTGGGCTGCGCCGATCGCACCCGCTCCTGACTTTCATCTCCACCGGCGTCATCTCGATCGGCTTCGTCGCGGCCGTGTTCGTGATCTGGATCCTGTGGTTCGTGGCGCCCGGCTGCGTGACCGGCGAAGGGGCCTGCCTGGACCAGGCCCAGCTCAGCGGGGCGTCCGGCTACGTGGGCCTCGGCGCCGCCGCCCAATGGGCCTGGATGCTCGGGATCGCCCTGGCTGTGCGCCGCGTCAGGCGGCCCAGCGCCTCTCGCCCCATCGCCGCCGGCTGAACACCGGAGTATCGGGGGGGACGAACTCGACGCGGTCGCCCGCCAGGATGACCT
>VBJE01000353.1 GCA_005879675.1 Chloroflexota bacterium | reverse complement strand
CCGCGGTCGATGACCGGCTCGAGCGCGATGTTCCAGAGGTAATGGTGCGCGAACCAGATCAGCGGATTGCTGATCACCGAGTAGTGGAGCTGGTACGCCTCGGGATCGGTGGGAGCGAAAACAATCGGAAAAGGGTGATCGGACTCATTGTCCGAGCTGATGGGCGCACCGGCGTTCGCAAGCTCTCGTTCCGCGTCCGTTCGCGCGGCGGAGACCCAGGTGGCCCCGGTGGCGCTCGCCAGCGATGTCAGGGCCTTCACCAGACCTCCGGCGCCGGGCACAAGCCGTCCGTCGGTCGTTGGTGTGAGCGGGGCGCGGTTGCTGAGGATGATCGGTGAGAACTCGCCCAACAGCCGCGCCGCATCGCGACCGATCGCCAGGTGAGCTGCAGTTGGTTCGGTCGAGCTCACCTTTCGCTGCCGTTGGCCTGGCGGTTCGAGATGAACGGTGCCACGGCCTTGGCACGGACCATCACCACGGAGGCATCGAGGCGTCGAAGCATGCGATCGATTTCCCTACCGAGCAATGCGCCGGCCCCGGACGGGTTCAGGCGCGAGCCGATAACGATCAGATCATGGTCCAGAGCCTCTTCCCTGATGCCGGCCGCCGGACTGTCGTGACGGACCACGCGCACCTGCGTCGCGGGCCGGCGCAACTCCTCGACGATCTGCTCGAAGGTGTCCCATTCCCGGCGTGAGCGGTCGGGGTGCTGGGTGTCCGTCTGCACGTGGAGCAGGGTCAACGAGCTGCCGAAGGCATCAGCCAGCCTCGCTCCAGTAGAGGCCACGACGCGGGCACTGGGCCCGCCGCGAATCGAGGCCAGAATCGATCGGGGCGCGATCGCCAGGTCCGGAGTTCGCGGATTCGCGCGGACAAACATCAGGTCGAATCCATGGTCGGTCAGGAGCTGGCGCGTGAGGTCGACGAGACCGTGACGTCGTGCGCTTTCGACCGTGGGCCATTCGAGCACCATGCTCGTGACTTCGTTTTCTGCCGCAGCGTCGCGAACGCTGCTGGCGGCATTGGCGGTCATGCGCAGGCTGAGGCGCAAACGCCGGCGCACATCGCTGTTGTACTCGAGGCCCGCCACCCAGCGCAGCATGTCGCGTCGCCGCTGCTCCTGTGCGAAAACCTCGTTGTCGCGGCCCGTTCGAATTTCAACGAGGGCGAGCAGGGTGCCCGACGCACCCGGCGAAATCGCAAGCGCGTCGCCAATGCTGATCACCGGGCGTGCCATCTGGCCCATCAACACCGGCACCAGGATTCGCATGCGCGGGCGCGTGTCGGCGTGGGCAAAGCTGATGCGACTCGTCAGCACCACGTCCCGTAGCCTCCTTTCCCCCAGCATCGACTCGATGCCGAGCCGCACTGCCTACTGTATAGGTGGACGCCGGTTTTTGACTCTCCCGGCTAAGGCTGAGGTACCTCCACCATTGCGCTGCCTCCGCCGCGCCGAACCGGCTCGGCGGCAGCCAGGACCATCCCGTCCGACAGGAACTCGATCCCTGTCGCGGCTCCGATCTCGGGCGTGGAGCTGAACTTCTCGCCAAGAGCTTCCAGCGCCAGCCGTTCGGGCGTGCCGAAGAAGGCGGGTTCGGCCTGGGTGGTGGAGGAATTCCGCTGGGAGATGCGCGCGGTTGCGATGGCGCCCGGAAGCGTCCGGCCCAGGTCCAACCGCTCCAGAAGCATCTGCAGGACGGTGGTGATGATCGAGGCCCCGCCCGGCGAGCCGAGCGCAAGAATCGGCTTGCCGTCCTTCAGCACGATGGTTGGCGACATGCTCGAGCGTGGTCGCTTGCCTCCCGCCGGTGAGTTCGCCGTGTCCGTCACGAAGTTGAAATCGGTGAGCTCATTGTTGAGCAAGAACCCATGACCCGGCACGACGATGCCGCTACCGCCGATCTGCTCGATCGTGAAGGTGTACGAGACGACGTTGCCGAAACGGTCACTGACCGTGAGGTGCGTGGTCGAGGAACTGAACGGCGAGGGATCTCCGGGCGCGACGGGGACCGGAAGCGCGGTCGCGCCGATGAGAGCCCTGCGCTGCGCCGCGTAGGCGTCTGAGAGCAGACCCTGCAGGGGCACGCTCACGAAGTCGGGGTCGGCGAGGTACTGGTTGCGGTCGGCGTACGCGAGCTTCGACGCCTCCAGCATCAGATAAAGCGCCTGCGCCCGAGGAAGCGAGCCGAGGTCGAAGCCCTCGAGGATCTTGAGCGCCTCGCCCACCGTCGAGCCACCGCTCGATGGCGGACCCATGCTGAAGATTTCGTAGCCGCGGTAGTGGATGTCCGTCGGCGCCCGCGAGATCGCCCGGTAGCTCGCAAGATCTCCGGCCGTCATCAACCCGGGCCGCACGTT
>VBJE01000033.1 GCA_005879675.1 Chloroflexota bacterium | reverse complement strand
CGGCCACGCGGGGGTCGTCGGCGTTGAGGATCACGTGGGCTTCCGGCGGCAGCACGCTGAGCGCTCCCTCGATCTTCCTGGCGATGGATTCGAGCTCGCCGTAGCGGTCGAGCTGGTCGCGGAACAGGTTGAGCACCAGGGTGGCCCGCGGCTGGATCTCCTGGACCGCCCTGGGCAGGCTCGCCTCGTCGATCTCGAACACCCCCCAGTCCGCCCTCAGCCTGCCGTCGAGACCCGCCTTGCTCAGCGCGGCCGCGGTGACCCCGAAGATGAGGTTGGCGCCGGCACGGTTGCTGACGACGCGCCGGCCGACGCCTTCGAGCAGCCACGTCAGCAGGCGCGCGGTCGTCGTCTTGCCGTTGGTGCCGGTGATCACGACCGAGCCCTGGGTGAGGTCCTGCGCCAGCCGGGTGAGGATCCTGGGGTCGATCGCCCTCGCGACGTCGCCGGGCAGGGTCGTGCCGCCGCCGCGCCTGGTCATTCGGCTCAGGACGCCGGTGGCCTTGCCCGCCCAGACCGCCGCTGTCTTGCGGATCGTCACCCCGCCGCCCTGCTCACCGCCGTCCAGCCGTCGAGTCCTTTCACCGCCTCTCTTGCTTCCTGCTCCGTCTGGACTGCTTTAAAGAACGCCGAGCCGCTGCCGGTCAGCTGCCAGCCGCCACCGAGGCGCTTCGCGAACTCCAGCAGGCGCGGCTCCACTCGCTCCGCGGCTGCTCGCAGGTGATTGGGGGCCTCGCCTTTGACCTGGTCCCAGGCCGCGTACACGTCGCGCGTCGACAGCTCGATGCCCGGCCACGCGATCGCAAACCACATGGGCTCGGGCGCCGGCAGCGGCTGGACGCGTTCGCCCCGCCCCTCGACCAGGGCCCTGCCGCCGTGGAGGAAGAACGGCACGTCCGAGCCGATGTCCTGCGCGACATGGGCGATGTCGATCTCGAGGCCGAACAGCGCCTGCAGCCCTCGCAGCGCCGCGGCCGCGTCCGAGCTCGCGCCGCCCATGCCCGAGCCGGGCGGGATGCGCTTGTGGAGATGAAAGCTTGCGGGGAGGTTGCGCCTGGTCGCGCGCTCGAGCGCCTGGTGGGCTTGCAGCACGGAGTTGTCATTGTTGCCGAGGGTCAGTCCCGAGACTGTCAGCTCGGTGGCGTCGGCTTTCGCGATCAGCAGCAGGTCATGCAGGTCGATGGTCTGCATCGTCGAGCGCAGGTCGTGGTATCCGTCGTCCCTGCGCTTGATGACTTCGAGGTCTAGGTTGAGCTTCGCCCGCGCCGGCAGCGCGATGGTCAATCGGAGAGAAGCTTCAGGTCGGCGCGGTACCTGAGCGCACGCCTCCGGTAGTGCTCGGCGGAGCTCCCGACCCAGCCCTCGGACGAGCCGCCGAGCGGTTTCTTGACGCTGGCCGGCACGCCCGCCGCCATGTGACCGGGCGGGATCTCCACGCCTTCGGGAAGCACGGCCCCGGCGGCGAGCATCGACCCCGCGCCGAGGCGGCTGCGCTGCAGCATCGTCGCGCCCATGCCCACGAGCGCGCCCTTGCCGACCACGCAGCCTTCGAGCTGCGCCGAGTGCCCGACGGTGGCGTTGCTCTCGATCACGGTCGGGAGATTCTCGGCGCAGTGGATCACCACGTTGTCCTGGACGTTCGCCCCCGCGCCGACGCGGATCTCCGACTCGTCGCCACGCAGCACCGCGCCGAACCACACGCTCGCGCCGGCCTCGACCTCGACATCGCCGATGAGCACGGCCGTGGGGGCGATGTAGGCGTCGGGATGCACCCTCGGGCGCTTGCCGCCGAGCTCGAACTCCACTGCCGCCTATAATCCTTGATTCGTGGCTCACGACTCCAAATCGGTGCTGACACGTGGCTAAGCGAACCGCTTCGGCGAAGAAGCAGGCGCGCGCGGGCGCGCGACGCTACGCGCGCAATCGCGCGCGGCGCTCCGAGGTGAAGACGCTGGTCATCTAGTCGCGGCGCTCGATGCGCGGCTCCGATGCGTCCGAGCGCGACAGCATGCTGGTCGAGGCGATCCGCTCGCTGGATCGCGCGGCGGCCAAGCGCGTGCTGCACCCCAACAACGCCGCCCGGCGCAAGTCGCGCCTGGCCAGGCAGGTGGCGAAGCTTGCCGCGGCCGAGCCCGCGCCGGCCAAGGGCAAGAAGGGCGCGACCGCTCCCGCCGCGGCTCCGAAGAAGAAGTAGTAGGAACCTAGAGCCGGGTCAGGAGCACGTCGAGGCCGAGGTCGGCGTCGACCTGGCCTGACTTGACCTCCCACTCGTAGTCGCGGATCTGCTTCAGCGCCTGCTCGAGATGGTCGCTGTTCGCCTGCTGCGCCGTGTCGAAGGCCTTCTGGATGACGAAGTTGTGCTCGGGCATATCGCCCTGCACCTGGGACAGCGACTCGCCGCGCTCCTGGCGCGCCTTGACCGCGAGCACCAGCGCGATGTGCCGCGCCATCCGGTACGCGACGGACGTGGGCTGCAGGCCTGACCTCGTAAGGTTGCGCGCGATCTCGAGCGCCTGCGGCGTCGGGTGCGGCAGGAGGTTGTCGGTGAGCCGGAAGATCTCGTCCTCCCGTCCACCGGCGAGGAGCTCGGTGATCACCTCTGGCGTGAGCTTGGCGCCCGAGGCCTTGTAGGCCGCGATCTTGGTCAGCTCCGAGTCGATGACGCTGAGGTCGGGCGGCGTGACGCGCACGACCTGCGCCGCGACCGCCGGCGTGAGGCCATGCGTCTCGACGGCGCGCTTGGCCGCCCAATCGCTCAACGCGCGGCGCACGAGGCGGGGCATCTCCTCGACACGCCCGCCCGCGGCCGTGATCGCCTTGGCCAGCTTGTTGGTCGCTCCCAGGCGCCCGACGACAGTCAGCAGGAGCCGGGTCGAGGCCGGGATCTGCGCCAGCGCGGACGCGAGCCCCTCCGCCTTGGTCGCCGGGATGGCGCGCGCATAGACGACCCGGTGGGGGTCGAGGAACGGCGCCTGGAGGATGGCGTCCTGGAGGCGCGCCGGCACCAACCCCGCACCATCGAGGGTTTCGAGGCCGAAGTCGGAGACGAGCTCGCTGCTCCAGTCGGCCAGCGTCGCGCGCGCTCTCTCGTCGACGAGGAAGCGCTCCTCGCCGTGGAGCAGCAGCGCGGTCGCGCTCGTTCCGGCGCGCGGTGCCCGGGGCATCTCGCGATCGTACTTACAACGGCAAGGTGATCGTGCCCTCCTGGTCGGTGCGCAGGACGTTGGGTGGGAACCCCGCCGCCATGCGTCCGGCCCCGCGCGATGCGATGAGCTGCGTGGTGGCGGTGACCGCGGCTCGCTCGAGATCCGGCGCCAACCGGCTCCGGCCACCCGAGGGCAGGAGCAGGTAAGCGCACGGACCGCGTAGGCGCGAGGCTGCAATCGCCTGGGCGTCGAGGTCGAGGTCGCTGAAGTCGCAGAACGTCCCGCCGTCGGGAGCGACCACGCGCAGCGCGACATACGCGGCGCCGGGCTCATCGCCGGGCGCGCCGCGTTCTGGGGCGGCCATCTGCAGCTCGAAGCCGGCGACCATGAGGCTTCGGCCGGCGAGCACAGGCTCGATGGTTGCGCCTCGTGTCGCCTGCTCGAGCGCGGCGGTGCGCCAGGCCGAGCCCTTGAGCACGGTGCCCGCCACGAGCACGCGCCCCGCCGAACGGTCAAAGCCGGCCAGCCCGCCGACGTGGCCCAGGCCCGGCGCGGTGATGACGAGCGCGTCCAGCTTTCGCTGCCAGGGCGGCAGGTAGGCGCCGAGCCCGTCCGCGAGCTTCGCGGGACTCGGGCCGCCGTCGATGAGGATCACGCCGCGGGGACCTCGGAGGAGGATGGCCTGCCCGTCGCCGACGTCCATCACGACCGCCTGCGGCGGGGCGTTGGCCCACGCGACCAGCGCGGTGGCGGAGATGACCATGGGCGCGATCGCTGCGGCCGCGAATGCCGCCTTTCGCTTGCGGCCGAAACTGTTCGCTCCGGCGATCGCCGGCCCGAGCGCCGAGTAGTAGGCGACGCCGAGCCACGCGGGAAACGTCGGGATCGTGAACGCGGCCGCCGGTGCGCGAGCCAGCACGTAGCCGACCTGCTCGATGTAGGCGAGCAGCCCGGCGATGGGAATCGCAGCCACGCGCGCGACCTCGGGAAAGACCGAGAGCGCGCCCAGCAGCAAGCCCGCGGACACAAGGATGGGAAGGATGGGCAGGGTCAGCGCGTTGGCGATGGGAGCGACCGGGGAGAGGACGTGGAAGTCGGTCGCCATCATCGGCAGGGTTCCGACCTGCGCGGCGCAGGTGACGGCAAACGGCTCCCGGAGCACGTGCGGCAGGAACCGGACGCGGCGCGAGATCGGAGGCGTGAGCAGGATGATCGCCGCGGTGCCCGCGAAGGACAGCTGGAACCCGACGTCCCACGCAAGCTCGGGTCGCCAGCCCAGCATCGCCGCCGCCGTGAGCGCGAGCGAGGTCCAGACATGCGAGGGGCGGCCGAGGTGCGTCGCCGCGATCGCGAGCCCGCCCATCGCCGAGGCGCGCACCGCGGCGGGCGTGGCCCCGCCGGCCAGGGCGTAGAGGCCGATGAGGGCGACAGCAGGCCAGGTGGCGAGGCGTCCGAGGATGGGGACGAGGGCGCCCTGCACCATGCGCGCGAAGACGGCGACCTTCAGCCCGCTGAGCACGAGGAGATGGATCAGCCCGGTCGCGATGAGGGCGTTGTCGAGCGCCGCGGGAATGCCCTGGCGGACGCCCAGGACGATGCCGAGCAGGACCGACGCGTGCGGCGCGGGCAGAGCGTCGTCGAGCGCCGCGGTGTATCGCTGTCGCAGCCAGGCAGGCAGAGTGGCGATGCCGTCGCCGGGTCTGGTCACGTCGAAGCTCGTCGCTTCGAGCTCGAGGTAGACGTGGCGTTGGGCGAGGTAGGCGCGCCGGTCGAACGCCGGCAGGTCACGCGGAAGCACGAGCTTGCCGATCGCTTTGACCTGGTCGTGGAACCCGGCCTGCTCGGGGCCGCGCCAGTGGACCATGAGGTCGCCGATGTCGTGCAGCGTGGCCGTGCCGAAAACGATCCTGGCCGGCTCGACCAGGGCCTCGGTGCCGGCGCCAACTGGCCGGCTGTCGTCGACCACCTGGCCGGTGATCGCCACGACGCTTCCCGCCAGCGCGGCGGCCCGAGCCGGCAACGCTGGATTGGCCGCGGGCAGCTCCGCGCGCCCGACGCCGAGCAGGGCGGCGCCGAGGGCGAGCGCGAACAGCGCCGGGCGAAGAAACAGCGCCAGCGCGACCGCGGGCAGGGCGGCGGCGGCCGCGACCACGCCGACCACGGGCTGCGCCGGGGCGAGCACCACCGCGATGGCCAGGGCGGCCGACCACGAAACGGCGAGGATGAGCGCGGGGTAGCGGGTCACAGCGTCAGGTACCGCCGGGCGACTACGTATTCGGCTTCGCTCATCCCCAACACGTCGACGAGCTCGCGCGTGTTCTGGAAGCCGCCGAAGTTGGTCCGGTAGTCGATGCACTCGTGCGCGAAAGACAGACTGAATCCGGGCAGGGACTCGAGCTCTTCGAGGGTCGCCTGGTTCAGGTTGACGCGCACGATCACCGTTCCCGACGAGGTCTTGGCGAACGCCACCTTGACCTGCTCGCCGTCCCGCAGCCGCCCGGCGAGGTCGGGAAGCTTCGACGTGTCGGCGTCCGCGCTCAGGCCGCCCGCGGCGGCGATGGCATCGAAGACGCGATCCCCGCGTGGCAGGCGGTAGAGGCCGGGGTTCTCGACCGCCCCGATCACGTGGACCAGGAGGCCCGGATCGGCGGGGACCTGGAGCACGGGATCCCGGACAGGCGGAGCGGACGATGCGGCCGGCGCGAAGGACCGGTACAGGTACGCCGCGACCACGATCGCGATCGCCAGGGTGACCGGGGCGGCAAGCAGCAGGAGGCGCTTCGAGCCGGGGACGAACCGAAGAGGGAGGCGCATGGCATCGAGGCTAGGGGCGGGAAGACGGCGCGAAAACTGTGCCTGTTAAGGCGCGAAGCTTGGCTGCCCGGGAAGGATTCGAACCTTCGGTCGAGGATCCAAAGTCCTCTGCCTTACCACTTGGCCACCGGGCAAAAACGAGTCAACACTAGCGCGCGGCCCCGAGCTTGATCCCCGCCCCGGCGTGACCTCAAACCGGCTTCAGGCGTTCAATCTGGTGATGAGACCAGCGCTTCTCGGCGCCCTGTGCCTGGTGACCGCTGCCTGCGGCGCGTACGCCTTCCCGGGCGACCGCCCGTCGCCGACCCCCACCTCGAGCATGGGCACCGTGAGCGGGACGGTGTTATCGGTTCCTTGCGCGCCGGTCGAGCAACCGGGCACGACCTGCGCGGGGCGGCCGGTGCCGAAGATGGAGCTGAGCTACACGTGCGACCAGACCACAGCCCAGAGGGTTCTGAGTACCACCACGGACAGCAACGGCCACTACTCGATTCAGTTGCCGGCGGGTCGATGCACCGTGAAGTTCAACACCTACATGCGATACATCAGCGGGCCGCTCACCCTGCAGGTCAAAGCGGGCGACAACCTGGTCGCCAACTACGTGTTCGACAACGGCATCCGCGTACCGGCCCCGCAGCAGTAGCCGCGGCCCTCTACCGGTCCCCTTCCCACCCACTAACCCCCCACCCACCCTGGGGGTAGATCGCGGGAAAGCGTAGGGCCCGACCCGCGGCCCGAGTCAACCCTGGCTGTTAAGGCACCAGGTTGATCAGCCGGTCGGGGACGTAGACCACCTTCGAGGGCCCGCGGCCGTCCAGCGCCGCCCGCACCTTGTCGCTCGCCAGGGCCAGCCTGACCGCCTCGGCCTCCGGCAGCCCAGCGTCGACCTCGAGCCGGTCGCGCAGCTTGCCCGCGACCTGGACCACGAGCACGACCTTGGGTTCCGCGGCCAGCGCAGCGTCGAACGCCGGCCACGACGCATCCGCGAGCATTCCTTTCTCGCCCAGCCGCTCCCACATCTCCTCGCCAAGGTGAGGCGCAAGCGGGTTCAGCAGCTTCACCAGCGTGCGCACGTGCTCATCCCACTCGGCATCACGGGCGCCGCCGCTGCGCAAGTAGTCCTGCATCGCGTTTGCCAGCTCCATCAAGAACGCCACCGCGGTGTTGAACCGCAACTCGTCGAAGTGCTCGGTCACCTTGCCCACCGTCTGCGCGACCTTGCGCCGGAGCCCTGAGGCATCAACCGTCGCGCCGGCCTGCCCCGCCTCGGCCGCGATCGACTGCGCCTCGAGCACCAATCGCCACACGCGCTGCAGGAACTTGACGACGCCGTTCAGGCCCGCATCCGTCCACTCGACGTCCTCTTCCGGCGGGCCTATGAACATCTCGTAGATGCGGCCGGCGTCGGCGCCCTGCGCGCCGGCCAGCTCGTCGATCGAGACCCCGTTGCCCGCCGACTTCGACATCACCTGGCCGAAGCGCTTGACCATCCCCTGGTTGAACAGGCGCACGAAGGGCTCGGTGACGGCGAGCAGGCCCGCGTCGTACAGCACCTTGATGAAGAAGCGCGAGTAGAGCAGGTGCAGGATCGCGTGCTCGACCCCGCCCGTGTACTGGTCGACCGGCATCCAGTGATTTGCGAGCTCCGAGTCGAATGGCTCGGCATTGTCATGCGGGCTGGCGTAGCGCAGGAAGTACCACGAGGAATCGATGAAGGTGTCCATGGTGTCGGTTTCTCGCCGGGCAGGACCGCCGCACTTGGGGCACGTCGTCTTCCAGAACGACTCGACCTCGGGCAGCGGCCTGTACTCCTCGGGCAAAAGCACCGGCAGGTCCTCCCGCGGCACCGGCACGATGCCGTCCGTCGGGCAGTACACGACCGGGATCGGCGCGCCCCAGTAGCGCTGGCGCGAGATCAACCAGTCCCGCAGACGGTACTTGACCGCCCGTTTGCCAACACCCTTTGCCTCGAGCGAGTCGCAGATCCGCTCGAACGCGATCGCGGAGTCGAGACCGTTGAACTCGCCGCTGTTGACCATCGTGCCCGGCCCCACGTAAGCCTCGCGGAGCCGTACCTGCGGGCCGCTCGGCGGCGCGATGACCTGGCGAATCGGCAGGTCATAGCGCTGCGCGAACTCGAAGTCGCGTTCGTCGTGGGCGGGCACGGCCATGATCGCGCCCGTGCCATAAGTCACCAGGACGTAGTCGGCGACCCAGATCGGGATTTTCTCTCCGTTCACAGGGTTGATCGCAAAGCCGCCGGTGGCGACCCCGGTCTTCTCGCGCTCGGTCGACAGGCGCTCGATCTCGGTTTCCTTACGCGCCTTCTCCACGTACTCGCGCACGCGCGCGCGATGCTTCTCGGATGTCACGCGCTCGACCAGAGGATGCTCGGGCGCAAGCACCATGAAGGTCGCACCGAAGAGCGTGTCCGGCCGCGTCGTGTAGATGCGGATCGAATCGCCGGGCATTCCGTCGACCGCGAAGTCGGCCTCCGCGCCCATGCTCCGGCCGATCCAGTTCGTCTGCATGACGCGCACCTTCTGCGGCCATTTGTCGAGCAGCGCCAGGTCATCCAGCAGGCGATCGGCGTAGTCCGTGATCTTCAAGAACCACTGCTCGAGGTCGCGCTTTTCGACCTCGACGTCGGGGTGCCGCCAGCAGCGGCCGTTGATCACCTGCTCGTTGGCGAGCACCGTCTTGTCGACGGGACACCAGTTGACCGGCGCCATCGCCCGGTAAGCCAGGCCGCGCTCGTACATCAAGAGGAAGAGCCACTGCGTCCAGCGGTAGTAGTCGGGCTCGCTGCTGGTGACCTCGCGGTCCCAGTCGTAGAGGATGCCCATCATCTTCAGCTCGCGAGTGGCCTTGGCAATGTTGTCGCGCGTCCACTTCGCCGGATGGAGGCCGCCGCCCCGCTTCATGGCCGCGTTCTCCGCGGGCAGGCCGAACGCGTCCCATCCGAACGGATGCAGGACCTCGAAACCCTGCATCCGCTTCATACGCGCGAGCACGTCGCCCATCACGTAGTTGCGCGCGTGACCGACGGTCAGGTCGCCTGACGGGTACGGGTACATGACGAGGTCGTAGTACTTCGGTTTCGGCGAGCTGTCCGATGCCTTCATGACCCCGCGCTCGGCCCAGACCTTCTGCCACTTCGGCTCGATCTCCTGGGAAACGAAGGCGCTACGGCGGGGACGGCTGGCCATGGCCTTCAAATTTTAGGGACGCGACTTCGTGGCCCACTATGGCGGCGAGCACGAGCCCGGCGCCGATCGCCTGCACGAGGCCGAATCGCTGCCCCGCCAGGACGACCGCGGCCACCAGCGCCCACGCCGGCTCGGTGGCGAGGATCAACGCCGTCCGGTTGGCGCTGATGTGGGCCTGTACCCAGGTCTGGATGAAGTAGGCGAACGCGGACGCGAACAGCCCGGTGACGATGATCGCGAACCAGACCGCCGCGTTCGGCAGCCGCAGCGACCACGTTCCGCCGGCGCTGAAGAGCAGCGTGCACATGCCCATCTGCACCATCGCCAGCGGCGCCGCCGAGGTGCCGGGAGACCACCGCCCGAGGAGCACGATGTGGAGCGCGAACAGCACCGCGCATGCGAGCACGAGCGCGTCCCCGACGTTCATCCCCGACGGGCCGCCGGTCAGCAGCACCAGCCCCCCGAGCGAGGCGAGCGTCGCCCCCCACGTCCACCAGCGGATCGGCGCGCCGAAGAGGCGGTTGAGCAGCGGGGTGAGGACCACGAACAGCCCGGTGATCAGGCCCGCGTTGCCGGGACTGGTGATCGTCAGACCCGCGGTCTGGGTCAGGTAGCCCGCCGCCAGGACGGCGCCGACGATCGCGCCGACCCGCAGCTCGCGCCTCGTCGGCAGCCGGTGCACGACCACCGCCATCACGACCAGGGCGAGCGCGAACCGGATCTGCAGGAATGGCAGCGTCGGATACTGTGTGACCGCATCCTTCACCAGGACGAAGGTCCAGCCCCAGACGGCCGTGACCGTCAGCAATAAAAGGACGTAGATCAATGGAGCGGCTGTGGGCGCCGTGGCGCATGCAGTACATCGGCGGCGAGCAGCGACCCGGCTGCCTCTTCTGCCGCGTCATCGAGCATCCGGACGACCCGGACGCGGAGCTCGTCGTCTGGCGGACCGAGGGGGCGATCGTGATGCTCAACAAGTTTCCCTACAACCCGGGGCACGCGCTGGTCGCGCCCATCAAGCACACGTCCACGCTCGAAGAGCTCGACGACGACCAGGGCCGCGACCTCTTCGGCGCCCTCCGCCGCACCCTCCAGGTCCTGCGCACCACGATGAAGCCGGACGGCTTCAACGCCGGCGCCAACATCGGCACCGCGGCCGGGGCCGGAGTGCCGGACCACGTTCACCTTCACGTCGTCCCGCGCTGGAACGGCGACACCAACTTCATGGCCGTGATCGACGACGTGAAGATCGTCAACGAGGCGCTGAGTCAGACCGCCGCGAAGCTCACGCGCGCTTTCGCCGCCACGTGACCCGCCCGCCCGCCACCGTGGCGACGACCTGGCCGTCCTCGACGACGGTCATGTCGCACAGCTTGCCGGCACGCAGCGAGCCGACCTCATCCTCCATGCCCGCCGCGTACGCCGCTCCCGCGGTGTAGGCGCGAAGGGCCGAGGCGCGCGTGAGCGCGAGCTCGGGGTGCCACTTCGCCTGCCGGCGCCACGTCGTGGCCGCCTCCAGGCCGGCGAGCGGGTCCGCGGTCTCGACGGGCGCGTCGGACCCGAACGCGAGCCTCACGCCCGCGCGCTCGAGCGCACGCCAGGCGTACGCCTGCGGCGTGACCGCGTTCCACAGGGCGTCCGCGAGCTCGCGGTCGGCGACCGCGTGGATCGGCTGCATCGACGCGATGACCCCCATACGGCCCATGCGCGTCATGTCCTTCGCGGAGACGCACTGCGCGTGCTCGATCCGCGGCCGCCAGCCGCGCCAGGCGTTGTTTCGCGGCGCGAGCGCGTCCAGCGCGCGCCTCACGGCGCCGTCGCCGATCGCGTGCAGGCACACGTTGAGCTGGGCCCGCGCGCAGCGCTCGACCATCTCCAACAGGTCGGCTTGCGACAGCCGGACCGTGCCGGAGCCGTCGAGCATCTCCGCCGTCCGGCTGCCCAGCGAGCCGTCGAGGAACGCCTTGACGCCCCAGATCCTCAGCCAGCCATCACCCCAACCCGAGCGGACGCCGATGCGCTCGGCGTGGGGCAGGTCGGCGAGCGGGAGGTTGTAGGTGACGCGGACGGGCAGGGGCCCGCGCCCGCGAAGGCGCTGCAGCGAACCCAGTCCATCCGCGTGGTCCATCGCATGCACGCCCGTCAGCCCGAAGCGCGCGAGATCGGCCAGAACCTCGGCCAACGCCGCGTCGAGCTCCGACTCCGTCCAGGCAGGCAGCTCCTTTTCGACCAGTGACATCGCCGTCTCGCGCAGGATGCCGGTCGGCTCGCCGTCGCCGTCGCGGTCGATGC
>VBJE01000307.1 GCA_005879675.1 Chloroflexota bacterium | reverse complement strand
CGCGGCGGCCAGGGAGGCGATCTCGCCCAGGCTGTGGCCCGCGGTCACGCTGACGTTCTCGAGCCCATAGCTCTCCCGCCACACCTCGTACGCGGCCCAGCACACGGTCATCACGCACGGCTGGATGATGTCGGTCCGGTTCAGCTCCTCGACCGGGCCGTCGAAGCACAGTTTCCGGACCGGCATCTCGAGCACCGTCTCGGCGCGCTCGAACACCCGGCGCGCGGCCGGGTAGCGGTCGTAGAGGTTCTTGCCCATGCCCGCCTTCTGCACCCCCTGGCCGGGGAACAGAAGCGCGATGGGTCCCGCGAGCGTTATGCCCAAGTCATCTGCGCTACGCCCACTTCAGGAGCGTCGCGCCCCAGGTAAGTCCAGATCCGAACCCGGCCAGCAGCACGTGGTCGCCGCTCTTGACGCGGCCCTTGCGGACCGCCTCCTCCAGCGCCAAGGGGATGGACGCGCTCGACGTGTTGCCGTACTCGTCGATGTTGACGGCCACCCGCTCCATCGGAAGCCCGATGCGGCGCGCGGCGGCGTCGATGATGCGGAAGTTCGCCTGGTGCGGCACCCACAGGTCGATGTCGTCCAGCCCCACCCCGGCGGCGTTGCAGACCTCGGTCGCCTGGCGGATGAAGATGTCCACCGCGAACTTGAAGACGTCGGGCCCGACCATCTCGATGAACGGCATCGCGTCCTTCGCCGCATATGCGCCCTTCTCGATGTTGCCGCAGGTCACCTGTGCGTATCCGCGGCCGTCGGAACCCAGGCACCAGCTCAGGAAACCCGCCCCCCTGGGCGCCGCCCGGACCACCGCCGCGCCCGCGCCGTCGCCGAAGATGACAGCGGTGCCGCGGCTCGTGTAGTCGATCATCCGCGACAGCACCTCGGCTCCGATGACAAGCACGGTGTCGGCGCGCTCGGTCGCGATGAAGGAATCGGCGATGGAAAGCGCGTAAACGAAGCTCGTGCAGGCGGCAAGCGTGTCCCACGCGACCGCACCGGGAGCGTCGAGCTCGTTCTGCACGCGGCAGGCCACCGACGGAAACGGACCGTCCGGCGAAGACGTGCCGACCAGGATCATGTCCAGGTCCTGGGCCGTGATGCCGGCGGAGTCCAGGGCCGCGCGCGCGGCCTTCGTGGCGACCTCGAAGGTCGTCGTCCCGGGCTCGGCGATGTGGCGGCGGTGGATGCCTGTCCGCTCGGTGATCCACTTGTCGGACGTGTCCATCATCTTCTCGAGGTCGAAGTTGGACAGCACCTTCTCGGGCGCGTAGACGCCGATGCCGGCGATCGCGGACTGCCGTCCCTTGGTCTTGAAAGACCGAAGCGGCACGGCGTCAGAGCGGGTGCGGTAGTTGGTGGTTATCGCCATCGGCGCTAGGCCTCCAGCCGCTCGGCGGTCTTCTGCTCCAGGAACTTCCACAGGTCGGAGATGAGCTTCATCTTCTCGAGCTCCGCGTCGGGCAGCTCGACGTCGTACCTGTCCTCGATGGCCGCGATCAGCTCGACGAGGTCGAGCGAGTCCGCCGCCAGGTCGCGCTGGAAGCTCTTGTCCATCTGGACCTGGTCGGGGTCGATGCCGAGGATCTCCGCCGCGAGGCCCTGCAGTTCCTTGAAATCGAGCTGGGTTGCCATGGGCAATCCTTCCTCCTAGTTCTTGCCCGATGGGGCTTTCTTGATGACGAGGGTCGCGTTGTGGCCGCCGAACCCGAACGAGTTCGAGATCGCGACCTTGACCTCGGCCTTGCGCGCCTTGTTGGGCACGTAGTCGAGGTCGCACTCCGGGTCGGGGTCGTCGAGGTTGATCGTGGGCGGCAGAAGGCCGCGGTCGAGAGCAAGCACGCAGGCGGCCGCCTCGATGGCGCCGGCGGCGCCGAGCAGGTGCCCGTGCACCGACTTGGTCGAACTGACCGCCAGCTCACGCGCGTGGTCGCCGAACACCGACTTGATCGCCTTCGTCTCGGCGACGTCGCCGAGCTTGGTCGACGTTCCGTGCGCGTTGACGTAGCCGACGTCTTTGAGGTCGACGCCGCTGGTCTCCAGCGCATGGCGCATCGCCCGCATCGCGCCCTTGCCCTCCGGCTGCGGCGCGGTGAAGTGGTACATGTCCGCGCTGGCGCCGTAGCCCGCGATCTCGGCGAGGATCCGCGCCCCGCGCTGCTTCGCGTGCTCCATGTCCTCGAGCACGAACATCACGG
>VBJE01000306.1:1341-4257 GCA_005879675.1 Chloroflexota bacterium | reverse complement strand
AGATCCTCTTGCTTGTCTTGTCTTGTGAGGTGAGTTCGTAGTATCTGGTCGACAGCCTCAGTTAAAGCTGCCGAACGACGGGTCATGACTCGTGGAACAACTTTCTAATGTGGGCAAGATAAGCACTGACAGTTAGGCCATCTCGTCCCCATTGCCCTTGATAAGGCCGGCTCCAGTATTCGAAATCCGCACCGAACGCGCTGTCACTAACGTTTGTCGTCACGCCTCCAGGTGCCGCACCATGATCGCGTACCAATCTGGGCGAAACATGTGGACCTGATGGTGGTGTGCGCGGAAAGTCGGGAGGTACATCAAATCCCAGCTGAATGGACTGACCGACGAACTTTCCGACCTGGACTTCGTACTTGAACTCTGTGAAGTTTCCATCACCTGACACTGGATCGAATCCAAGCGCCCTCAGCTGTGCCTCAAATTCTGGCCGCCCTTCTGGCATCTACGAGACGCCGGTGCCGCCCAAAGATGCAGTGATGAACGTCATCTTCTCGTGCATGTGTAGGGTTTCGTCCATTCGCTCCTTAAACGACTCCTGATGAGTGCCCTCAATTTGAATTAAGTACCGCTGTGTCGGATCAAGGCCCGCGTCGGTCAATATCTGCCGCGGCGTGAGCTCATGCTGATTTGTTTCTTGTGGTTCCCCGTCGACGGTGTAGTCAAATGCCATTGGGACTGTCCTTGTTCATGAGTTCTGGAGGAGTAGCGACTATTCTAGATGAAGGCCGAACATGCGTTCAGGCGCCCGCGCCAGCGCGCCGGGCGAAGCTTGCAACCGTTTGACGTCGATCTGGAGGTCGCTACGTCCACGTTGCCTGTGGGCGCTTCCACTCAGGGCCATCATGACAGGCCTGTTGACAACTGTCAACGCCACCGCTAGACTGTTCCCAGAACTTGCCAAAGGAGGTTAGTGCGGCCGAGACACCCGAAGAGCGAAGTCGAAGAAGCTGTTCAGTACGCGATCACTGCTGGGTGGAGGTGGCTAGCTGGAGGTGGAGGTCATGCATGGGCCGTTCTGCGATGTTCTGAGCGAACCCGCGATGGATGCCAGGTCTATGTCTTTTCGACTCCACAGAACCCAGGAAACCACGCAAAGCGAATCAAGTCCGCGGTAGATAGATGCACACACAAGGGAGCGACATAGAGACAAACAAAGCGCAGACGTTCACGGTTCTCTTCGAAGTTGGAACGTCGGCGCTTGCGTTCATTGAGGAGGAGGGCGGTGATTTCTTGCCGCCCAGCCTCCTCGAGAGCTTCTTTGAGCATGGTTCCTCGGATGCCACATTCGGCCGCCGCGGCCAACTCTTTTACGCAGAATTCGATAGGAACGCGCCGTCATTCTCAGAGGCAGTTTTGACTGCAATTGCCGATCTCGAAGCAGCTTCCTCGCATGTGTTGGTGGTCCGAGTGGAGCCCGAGGAGTTGGTGAATGCAGCTTCGATTGCCGAACGAACTGGGCGCACTCGCGAAGGCGTGCGGCTCCACATTGCGGGGCTGCGGGGCCCAGGTAAGTTTCCCGAACCACGCTTCTACTTGGACTCAGCACATCCAATCTGGACGTGGTCGGCCGTCGCTGCTTGGTACGCACAGTACACGGGTGAAGAGTCCGACGAAGCATCAGACGCGGCCTTCCTCGCAGCTCTCAACGCAGCTCTAGAGATCCGTCGTTACGCGCCAAGTGCACTCGGGGTCAAGGAGCGCGATGCGATCGCGGACCTTGTAATGACTGGCCTGCATAAGTAGCCGACTCGCGAGAAAGCGCTAGCGCTGACTTCTCCCCCCGAACTCCGCACTACCGATTCTCGAGGATCGGCTCCAGCCGAATTCACGGGACGTCATGCTCGCGATAAGCCTCTAGCTATCATCAGCGATCGACTAACACGCATAGAGTCGAAGCCATGCCATTCAAGCGCGCGCCCAAAAAGAGACCTGCCGACGACGTTCTCAGAGATTGGAACCTATGGTCCAAGCGCCACATGGCCGTGCCGACCGAAGACGACGACACCGATGCCGTCACAGAGCAAGTCGAGGTTGTCTGGCCAGAGCCGGGTCCGAAGCCGGTCGCTCCATATGTCGTACTGAGCTCAATCATAGGTTCGGCGGACGTGACCTTCCCATAACTTGCGTTTGTTCGTTTGCGTTCGCCGGGGCTTCCGTTATGAGGGTGATCACCTGTGGGCATCGACCTCTCCAGAGAACGCCCGTCACATTCAAATTCACGACCTACTCGTGCGTGAACCTCGAAACCGCAATAGCGGCCGTGGGACAACGGTTCTATATGCCCTCGAAAGCGACTGCCGTCGGCCTGGCTATTCGTGGATTGGTGGTGGTATCTCGGCTGTAGATGACATGACGAGAGTGGAGCAGTTCTATCGCGACCGCGGCTATTCGGTGGTTAAGGGAATTCCGAATTTGCCGTTCGAGTGGCAGGTGCTCAAGGAGCTGACGCCAAAAGGGCGGTAGCCAATCGTGGGCTAATCGAAGCTCGATCCTTGGGTTCACTGTACAAACCGATTTGGAGCTCGTTAAGCGAGGGCTCAAAAGATCTCACGCGATAACTGGGTGTGTCGAGCGCGAGCTCCAAGACAGGCGAGCGGCGCTCGGATGCGCCATCGCACCCTAATGCGCGTTCCGTTCGGCCGCAGGTGATATCACGGCGTCGCATGTGATATCATGATGCCATGATCCTCGAGTCCGCGGACCGACTGATTCGAGTGCCAATTGGGTTTCCGCCGGAGCTGCATGAATGGCTCCGCGAGGCAGCCTTTCGACGAAGAACGACAATGGCCGAACTCGTGCGGGATGCCGTTCGTGAGCATCGTGATCGGCTCGATCCGCAGCTTGGTCTTCCGCTGGAGCCTCCCGCGTAAAGATGCAGACTGCCGAACGAATGTACGATGCCGC
>VBJE01000306.1:0-1301 GCA_005879675.1 Chloroflexota bacterium | reverse complement strand
TGGCGAACTTCCTTGCTAGATGGGCGATTCATGGCAACCCGGGCGCACGAGTTCTTGACCCGACTTGCGGCGAGGGCATCTTCCTGCTAGCCGCAGCGCGACAGTTGCGCGAACTAGGAACGGTCGAGCAAAGACTCGACGACCAAGTTCACGGGGTGGACCTGCACCATGAGTCGCTCGGCGAGACCAGCCGGCTACTTGAAGCTGAGGGCTTTGACGCCGACCTTGTCGCGGCGGATTTCTTCCAGCTCGCGCCGCCCAGCGAGCTGTTCTCATCTATCGGACCCTTTGACGCGGTCATCGGCAACCCGCCCTTTGTCCGCTACCAACAGCACATCGGTGCCGCGCGTCGCGTATCTGCTTTGGCTGCCCTTCGGCAGGGGGTCCGGCTATCTGGTTTGGCATCCTCCTGGGCGGCCTTACTCGTACATGCCGGAAGCTTCCTTGCAGCCGACGGTCGCCTCGCGATGGTGCTCCCTGCGGAGCTGTTGACGGTCGGCTATGCGGAGCCAGTCCGCCAATGGCTCAGACATCGTTTCGCCGCAGTCAAGCTGGTGTTCTTCGAGCGGCGCCAGTTTGCCGAGGCGCTCGAGAATGTCGTGCTCCTCCTCGCACACGGTACTGGCGGCTGCGATGCCTTCTCGCTCTATTACGTGGATGACGGTGACGATCTGGAGCGCATCAAGCCATTCGATGAGTACGCGGTCAAGCTCTCGGAGGAGGGCAAGTGGACTGATCTCATGCTCAGCATCCGCGAGCGACAAGTATTCAATGCGCTCGTCGCCGATCATTTCGTGAGTCTCAGAGAGTACGGCTCTCCAGAGCTCGGCACCGTCACGGGTGCCAACTCGTTCTTTACTCTTAGCGAAGCAACCCGCCGGCAATATGGTCTTGTTCCCGGACGTCACCTTGCGAAGATCTGTCCACCCGGTACGCGCCACCTTCGGGGCCTCAGCTTCACGAAGCGAGACTGGAAGGACCTGCGGGATGCTGGCGAGGCAGTGTGGATCCTGTGGCCCGACCCTACGGATGACAGCGCCGCCCTGCGTCGTTACCTAGCCTTGGGAGAGGCACAAGGGGTCCCAGACGCATACAAGTGCAAAGTCCGCAGCCCGTGGTGGCGTCCGCCCCTTGTGCCAAAGCCTGACCTGTTCTTCACATATATGAGTCATCGATATCCCAGGCTCATCAGCAACACGGCTAGCGTCGCCTTCGTGAATTCCATGCATGGCGTGCGGCTACGGTTGCAAGGCGGATGCAGCAAGCAGGCATTGCCGCTCGTCGCCGTCAACTCAGTGACC
>VBJE01000305.1 GCA_005879675.1 Chloroflexota bacterium | reverse complement strand
CAGCAGGGTGTCGCCCTCGTGGTCGATCCAGACCGGTGTCACATGCGGCGAGCCGTCGGCGCGAAGGGTGGCCAGGTGACCCAGCGCGTCACCCTCCAGGAGGTCGATGAACGCTGGAGGAATCGACAAGGGCATCGACCGAAGGTTAACCCGGCCCGTCTCATACTTTGGCCAATGTCCGTCGCCGCGCCTCGCCCGCCGGTGCCCGCCGACAAGCTCCGGATCGGTCTCATCCTTCCGACCTGGACGACCACCGACGTCCGATGGTCCGAGGTCCTGGAGATCGCCGGCACCGCCGCCGAGGTGGGCTTCGACGCCCTGTACGTCAGCGACCATCTGCTGCTTCCGAGCAACAACGCGGAGCTGAAGAGGCGAGCGGGAGTCGATTTTCCCGACGACCCCGACGTCGAGCTGGAGGGGTACCTCGAATGCTTCTCCGTGCTCGCCGCGCTCGCGGTGGCCATCCCGCGGTTATCGCTCGGCTCGTTCGTCGCCAGCACCGCGTATCGCAATCCAGGACTGATGGCGAAGATGGCGGTCACCATCGACGACATCAGCGACGGCCGCCTCATCCTCGGGCTTGGCGCCGGCGATTCCGAGGGCGAGCACCTGACGTTCGGGTTTCCTCACGAGCAACGGGTCGGTCGTTTCGAGGAAGCGCTCCAGATCATCAAGAGGTTGTTCAGCGCCGAGTCGATCGACTTCGACGGCGCCCATCACCACATTCGCGCGGCGCGGCTGCTTCCGGCCGGCCCGAGGCGCGGCGGTCCGCCGATTCTCATCGGCACGCTCAACCCCCGGCCGCGGATGCGCCGCCTCGTGGCGCAGTACGCCGATGTGTGGAACGGCTGGCTGGGCTACACGGACGCCCGCCCGGAGTCGGCGGCCGCACAGCTTCGAATCATCGATGACGCGTGTCGGGAGCACGGCCGCGATCCGAACACGCTGGTCGCCACGACGGCCGTGCGCGGCGCCATGCCCGCCTCGGGCTACGTGCCCAGGCCGGACGAGCGGCCGCTCGCGGGTCCACCGCGCGAGATGGCGGAGACCCTGCGCGGACACGCCGAGCTGGGCATCGCCGAGGTCCAGGTCGCGCTGACCATGGGCGGCTCCGAAGGCGTCCGCGCGTTCGCGCCTGTGATCGAGGAGCTGCGGTCCAGGAGCTGAGGCAGATGAGGATGGACCACATCGCGTTCGCGGTCTGGGACCTCTCGAAGGCGACCGCCTTCTGGAACGAGGTCATGGAGGGGCAGTACCGCCAGGGCGACGCCGATTGGCACGGGTTTGCATTTGCGCAATTCGCGTTTCCGGGTGGTGGCCGCGTGGAGCTGCTCGCGCCGGGCAGTGACAGCACCGGTTTCGTCGTGAAGTTTCTGCGCCGGTTCGGCGAGGGGTTGCACCATGTGACGTTCGTGGTCCCGGACCTGCGTGCCCAGGCCGATCGGGTCCGGGCCGCGGGTCACTCGGTCTTCGGCGAGGACTACACGGACCCGCAGTGGATGGAGGCGTTCTTCAGCATGGATCTCGCCGGCAACCGCGTCCTCGTCCAGCTCGCCCAATCAGAGCTGACGCTCGAGGAGCAGGACGCGGCCTGGGGCGGCAATCCGTTGGGCGCGGTCCTCGAGACGGCGGCGCTGCGACCCGATCTTCGCTGAAGATGAAAATTTAGGGGCCGGCGTCCCCACCCGGCCCGCCCAGGCCCCTCACCGCCTGCAGGTGTGGTGATAGTCCGGACTAACGCGGGTCGCGCTACCTGCAGATGTGGTGATAGTCCGGACTATCGCGGTGCTACCTGAGAAGGTGCTTCTGGATCTTTCCGGTGGGTGTCTTCGGCAGCTCCGGCACCACGAGCACGACGTCGGGCACCATGAACCTCGGCACGCGCTCGCGCAGAAACGCTCGCAGCTCCTCGGGCTCGAGCGACATTCCCGGTTTCAGGACGGCCACCACCTTGAGGTCATCCTCGGTCGAGGCTGACCTGACGGCCACCGCGGCCGACTCGAGCACGGCCGGGTGCATGTTGACCTCCCGCTCCACCTCGAACGAGGAGATGTTCTCGCCCCTGCGCCGTATGTAGTCCTTGATCCGGTCGACGAAGTAGTAGTTGCCGTGCGCGTCCCGCCGGAAAGCGTCACCGGTGTGCAGCCACAGGTTGCGGAAGAGGCGCAGGCTGGCCTCGGGGTTGCGGTGATACTCGGTGGCCATGATCCACGGCTCGGCGCTGCGCACCACAAGCTCCCCGACATGGCCGACCGGCACCTCGCGGTCCTGGTCGTCGACGATCCGGAGATCGAAGCCGGCCAAACGTTCACCTCGGTGGATCCGTAGCACGTGCAGACACGGACACCGAAACGTCGACGAAAATCGTCGAGGGCATCCACGAGCGGGACCATCAACATGCGTTCCATCGGGTTGTCCAGGTCGTCCGGCCTGGGCTGCTGGCGTGCCAGGAAGTTGGCCATCGCCCCGAGCAGGAAGCTCGCCGTCGCTCCCGACTCTTTCGCGACCGACCAGAAATCGGAGACGCT
>VBJE01000304.1 GCA_005879675.1 Chloroflexota bacterium | reverse complement strand
CGACGTACGCGGTGCCCTGGTTGCGCGTGTCGAAGAAGAAGTTGAGGACGCGCGGCACCTGCTGCGAGCCGGGCAGCTGGCTCCACGACGCACCTCCGTCGTACGAGGCGAAGATCCCGGAGAACTGCGTGCCCGCCAGGATGGTGTTCGAGGCCGGGTCGAAGCCGAACGAGTTGACGTTCGGGCCGGCGGCGCTGATGAACGGATATACGTTGCCCAGCGTGCTGGCCGAGGTGAGTCCGTTGTCGATGGTCCACGCCTGGCCGCCATCGATGCTGAACTTGACCTTCCGCGGTCCGCGGTCAACCGTGTATAGGAGAAGCGGGTTGGCCGGGTCGACGTTGTAGGTGTAGGGGTTGACCAGCCCGTTGCTCGCGGCGGTCAGTGTGGCGCTGCCGTTGAGCGGACCCTGCAGCCGGTAGATCGTGGGCGTGCCGCCCACTGTCAGCTCGAGGTAGAAGACCGGGCCCGCGGACGGTCCGGAGGCCTTGATCGCCTGCTCGCCGTTCGGGAGGCCGCTGTTCGGCCCAGGAAGGTTGGGCCCCATCTGCGCCCAGTTGGTGCCGGCGTTGGTCGTGACCTGCACCGAATACACCGCGGGGTTCGAGCCGTCGTGGATTATGAAGGCGAAGCTCGTGGCCCCGAAGCCGGTGACGGCGTCGATCCCGCCGCCGGCCGGGACCGGCGGGGACGTCCAGCCGGTCGCTGTCGTTCCGTCCTCCTGGAAGAGGCCGAAGCCGCCGTTCTGGTTCCTCAGGACGGTGACCGGAGGACCCGTCAAGGGCGAGATCGTGTCGAACACGTCGGCGCCGCCACAGTTGTGGAAGGTGGCCGCGTCGTTGTTGGAGCAGACCTGGCCGTTGTCCTGCATGCCGTAGTAGACGTCGGTATGCGACGCCGAAGGCACAGCCGAACCGGCCAGCTGGTAGACCCATAGCGCGTGCAGTCCCGCGTTGGCCTGCGTAAAAGTGGCGAAGGTCGGGTTGCCGACGTTGCACCCGTCGGTCGCGTTCGCCGTCTTGAAGATTCCGCCGTCACCGCCCTGCAGGAACGGACAGCCCACGTTGCCCACGTTCGGGTCGAAGGCGATGTCGCCCGGGTCGGTGGCGCAGTGCGGGATGGTGCCGTCCCACTGGTCCCAGTTGCCGCTCTTGCCCTCACCGGGCGGTGGGCTGCAGGTGGCTGTGTTAGCTCCGGTTCCGTCGGTGCAGCGCGGTGTCACGTTGGAGTCGCAGGTCTGGTGCATGATCACCTGGTCGGTCAGGAAGAAGACTTCGAAGTGGTTGGCCACGCCGTCGAAGCCGGGAAACGTGAGCGCGCTCGGGTCACGTCCGTTGCCGTCGATCGAGACCTGGAGATCGTGCCAGTTGACGCCGCCGTCGTCGGTCTCGAACTGGTACGTCTCACCGATTTTGTCGCCCGGGTTGGCGACCGGGCTGCGTGTGGCCATGAAGACGGTATTCGGATCCTGGGGCGCCGTGGCCACGCGACAGGGGTCAAACGGGTTCCGCGGAGTAGGGGGCGATCCGAGACTCGGGTGCGGGAAGGTGGCGGCGGTCCAGTCGGTCTCGGTCGGCCACGTGGCGCCGCCGTCCGTCGAGCGGACGTACCCGCCGTCGCCGCAGGCATCCACCTGCAGGTTGCCGCCGCCGAGCTTGCGGACTTTGACGTCCCAGATCTGGAAGTTGCCGGGCGGGTTCACGAGCGACCATGTGTTGCCGGAGTCGGTGCTCTTGGCGATTCCGCAGTCAGTGCCCACCAGCACGGTGAGACTCCCCGGCGTGCCCGGTGCGATCCCGATCTCGCGCCCGTTGTTCTGCGCGAGCGAGCAGACGTCTGACCCGGGCGCCTTCGCCCAGGTGTTGCCGCCGTCGGTGCTTCGCCAGATGCCACCGCCTCGGTTGTCGATGCTGCCGTCGTAAGCGCCGGTCGCTATGACGAGGTTGACGTCACTCGATGCGAACTTCACGTCTTCCATCGCGGTCAACGGCACCTGGTCCACGTGGGACCAGGTCGAACCGTGGTCGTTGCTCCTCCACAAGCCGCCGAACTCGGTGGCGGCAAACACGATCTGGGTGTTGATCGGGTTGACGGCAAAGCCCACAGTGCGGCCGCCGAAGAGGGTGCCGGCGGTCAGCGAGTTCGGGTTCACATCGGTCACCGCGGACGGCGCGTTGAAGCCATGCGCGGTGAGCGGGACGGCTGCCTGCTGAAAGACCAGGGTCCCCAAAGCGAGGGACGTCCCGGACAACGCGGCGCCGACGCGCCGCAAGCGCCGGCGCCTAGACAACCCTGATGCCACGCGTGGACTCGTGTCGGCGCGCGCGAGGCGACGCCAGATGGACCTGAGCATGACCCTTCCTCTCTTGAACAAAGACCGGGCGACACACCAGAATCCCCTCCAGAGCTTCTGGGCGCGAAGACCATAAGGCCGCCCACAGATCCCGTCAATAGGAACTTTTTCAGTTCTTGATCAGAGGCTTACAGGTCTACACAGATCAAGCGAACTGGGCGCCACTTGACAGAGCCTTTGGGCGCGCGCAGACTTCCGGCGCCCCCGTCGGCCTACACCCCACAGAGAGGCCACTCCAGATGCCCGCGAGAAGAAGACTCCTGCCCGTATCCCTTGCTGTCTGCCTGCAGTTCTTTCTCGGCGCGCTATCGATACCCGCCGTGCTCGCGAGCGCTGACCCAGTCACCATCACCAAGCACGCCAACCTCGGCTTCACGACGAGCACGCCCGTCGTTCTGGACACCGGCGTCGCGGATCCTCCGTGCCTGCTAAGCGTTGCGGTTTGTCTGTTTCACGGCGC
>VBJE01000303.1 GCA_005879675.1 Chloroflexota bacterium | reverse complement strand
TCCGGGGAGGCGCTCCTCGTCGACGTCCGCGAGGCAGATGAACGCGTCCAGAACGGCGTCATCAAAGGCGCCGTTCACGCGCCTCGCGGAATGATCGAGTTCTACGCCGACCCCACCAGCCCATACCACCGCCCGGAGTTCCAGCTCGACCGGCGGATCATCCTCCAGTGCGCATCCGGTGGCAGGTCGGCGCTCGCGACCGACACACTTAGGACGCTCGGCTACGCACCTAGACGGCGGGTTCAAGGCGTGGAAAGAGCAGGGGCTGCCCATCGAGCAGGCCTGAGCCAGAGCATTCGTACACTAGGCGCCCTGCGATGACGTTCCAGCTCATTGGTCGCGAGTCAGAGCTCGGCCGACTGACTGCCTTGGCGGACAAAGCTGTCAACGGCGGCACGGGCAGCCTGGTGCTCATCGGCGGCGAGGCCGGCGCCGGCAAGACGGCGCTGGCCTGGACCGCACTCGAGTCGAGCGCGCTGGAGCGCTTGAATGCTGCCGCCACCGAAACGCCCGGTCTCGAATACGCCCCGATTACAGCTCTGCTGCGAGCGGGCATCCGGAAGGGATACCTGAAACTTGACGACCGCTCGCCGCTCGCCGCGCTTCTGCCCGAACTTGGTGCGCCGGCAGCGGAACGGGCATGGGACCAGCAGCTTATCCGTGAGGCGATCGGCACGGCCTTTGGGGAGATCTCCGCCTCCCGCCCCCTGGGTCTTGTGGTCGACGATTGCCAGTGGGCCGACTCAGCGACGCTGGACGCGCTCGGCTTCCTCGCTGATCTCGTCTCGCGAATGCCGCTGCTTCTGATTGCCTGCTACCGCA
Source organism: Chloroflexota bacterium (assembly GCA_005879675.1). Taxonomy (GTDB): domain Bacteria; phylum Chloroflexota; class Dormibacteria; order Dormibacterales; family Dormibacteraceae; genus 40CM-4-65-16. The sequence continues at coordinate 2,072 of VBJE01000303.1, read as the reverse complement.
GCGACGACATACCTCGTGGTCACCAGCTGCGTCGTCTTCGCTCCGACCTCCGGCGCAAGGGCCTGCTCGTCGAGATCGCGGTCGAGGCGCTCGACGCGGAGAACACGGCGCGACTGCTCGAGGCTCGGCTGGGTGCCAAACCAGGGCCGGCCCTTGCAGAGGACATTTTTAGTCGCACCGAAGGCCTTCCATTTTTTGTGGAGGAGATCGCCGCCGCCCTGACCGAGAGCGGCTCGCTACGCGAGGGCTCGGGTGGACTCGAGCTCGACACCGACGTTGCACTGCCCCTGCCAGAAAGCGTTCGAGACGCCGTATTTCAGCGTGTCGGCCGACTCACACACGAGCAGCACGACGCTCTGGCCATGGCCGCGGTTGCGGGGCGCGACTTCGATCTCGCCACTATTGGCGAGGCAGCCTTCGCCAGCCTGCCGGCTGCAGGTATGGTCGTGGGCCAGGGTGCTGGGCGTTTCGCATTCCGGCACTCACTGATCCGCGACGCCCTTTACGACATGATTCCATGGGCGAGACGCCGCGCGATGCACCGCGCCGTCGCCAAACGTCTGGAGGCGACATCGGCTCCACCGCACGCAATCGCGACCCACTGGATGGCGGCCGGCGACTCGACGGCCGCGCGGACCTGGCTGATCAGCGCGGCGCGTGCCTCGCACGCGGTGTGTGCGTACAAAGATGCGGCAGCCCAACTGAGCCGCGCGCTGGACCTGTGGCCGGCCGATACCGACATCGATGGGCGGCTCGAGGTACTTGAACTGCTCGCTCGCTGCGCCGAGCTGGGGGGACCGACCACTCTCGCCGTTCGCGCGTTGACCGAGGCGATCGAACTGCTTGAAACCAGCGCTGATCGCCGCCGCTACGCGGAGGCTCAGCGTCGGCTAGCCGCCTCGCTCGAGTTGCAAGGCGCGTGGGACAGGGCCGTGACCGTCCGACAGATGGCGGCGGCCGCGTTCGCCGCCGCAGGCGACCCGGCGCAGGCGGCGGTGGAGCGTCTGGCTGCCGCGGCGAGGCTTCGCTCTGCCGCAAGCTTCAAGGCTGCGCTCGAGCTCATCGCCGTAGGGAAAGGTGAAGCGGAAGCAGCAGGTCGCAAAGACCTGGAGCTGCGGCTTCTCGCCCTCGAGGGCAATGTCATGGCGAGATCGGGTGGAGGCCAGGCCGGCGTGTCGGTCGTGCGAACAGCGCTGGCCGACGCCCTTGGGCAGGACGACTTCGCAACGGCCGCGGAGGCTTATCAGCGCCTCGCCGATTCACTCGAGCATGTTGGCGACTACCGCGCCGCTCGAGCCGCCTACGTCGAAGCCGCCGACTTCTGTCGCTCGAACGGCGCAGAGTCCATGGGAGACGTCTGCCTTGCCTGCCTCACCATGGTGCTGCGCCAGGCCGGCGATTGGGACCACGCCTCTGACTTATGCCAGGAAGTCCTTAACAGTCCCTCCAGCAACCTTCACGCACAGGCTGTGGCCCACGGCGTGCTCGGCAGCATCATGTCCCATCGCGGCCGTCTCCAGCAGGCCAGGTCCGAGCTGCATAACTCCAATGTCCTCGCGCGTCGAATCGGACTCGCCGCCATGGAGATCGATTCCGAGACTCACCTGGCACGGCTTGCGGCTGCGGGTGGCCGACTCGATGAGGCGCGCGAGCGTTGTCTGCGCGTCATTCGGCGTTGGGAACGGACCGATTGCGAACGCCACTACTCGATCACAAATTTGCGGTGGATCGCGAGTTTCGCCGCCGAGGCGGCTGACATCGAAATCCTTCGCGCGGCCACGGCCGCGCTCACGACGATCGGATCGCAGCCTGACGAAGAGGCGCACGCTGCCGCCAACCATGCGCTCGCCGAGGGCCTGATGACCGAAGGTGACGCAGCGGCCGCAGTCGCAAGGTTCGAGCAGGCGCTGACGATCTTCGCCGACCTCGAGTTCCCGCTCGATCGAGCCGAGGTTGAACGCCGCGCGGCCGCCGCGTATGTGCTGACCGGCGACCGGCACACGGCGGTGGCAAGGTATCGGAGCGCATACCGGGCGGCAATCCGCCTCGGAGCAAGGCCGCTTGCGAACCGG
>VBJE01000302.1:567-3036 GCA_005879675.1 Chloroflexota bacterium | reverse complement strand
AGCCGTCAGCCAGCGCGACCGTCTCCGGAAGGCGCTACACGCCATGCAGTCGGCGCTCGGAGCAGACCTCAAAGGCATGGTCCGAATCACGAGTACACAGCTCCGTCTCGATCTCACCGGCATCGAGGTCGATTTCATCGCCTTGTCAGAGCTCAGCGCACGAATTGCAAGACGCCGTGGACTTGTCGACGCGAAGCTGGCCGAGGAGGTCAGCCAACTCCTCGAGTCAACAGCCGGTGGCGAGTTCCTCAGCGGGTTCGAGCAGCTGGAGCACCAGGTCACCGCGGGACGCGGCGGAGCTCGTGAGGTGGTTGAACAGGCTCGCGTCGCAATCGCCTCGTGGCGGGCTGACCTTGCTACGGCGCTGGCCCAGCACCTGGAGGCTATCGGCCGGCCCCAGGCATCGATCGCATTCCTCCGCTCAGCGCTCGCGCAGTCGCCCGAGCGCGAGGACCTAGCACGTCTGTTGGTCGCCGCCTACATGCAGACAGGTCAGATCGAAAGGGCAGAAGAGGTTCGCCTCGACTACCGGCTCAGCCAAGGAGAAGTTCGATGAGCATCGAAGTCAAGACCGAGGAAGCAATGCCGGTTCGCAGGTCTCCTGACGGTCAACTTGCCCGTCCACAGGTCGCAATCAAGCCGTGGCGCCGCCGCCGCTATCAGTTCGGAACGGCGTTGCTGGCGGTGTTGGTAGTCGCCGGGTTTCTCGGCAACAACTTCCTGGCTAGGCAATACACGCCGGAGGGCGCGGTCCGGCAATACCTCTCAGCGCTTCAATCGGGCGACTCGTCCTCGGCCTGGAGCGCGATCAGTGTTGGCCCATCCCCCAGCGCCGCTTTCATCCTTACAAACCGAGCGGCATTCGACGCCGCCCTGTCACGGGGCCGGCCGGACATCAAGACCTTCGCGGTGACCTTGACTCGTTTCACCGACTCCTCCGCGGCCGTCGTCAGCGTCAGCGTTGACACAAGCAGCGGGACCAAGGACGCGACCTTCAATGTCAGGCGTTCGAGCTCCAACAACCTCGTCATCTATCCAGGTTGGCGGGTGGTCGTCATGCCGGTCGTGCTGCAACTGGAGTTGCCGGCGGGGGCGGGTGGCGTGTCGATCGACGGCCAGACGCTCGCCGTAAGCGGATCAGCAACGGCTGCAGTTCTCCCGGTCAAGCATCAGATCGGGTTCTTGGGTACCGCGATGGTCAAGGCTCAGACCGCGGAGGTCGATGGGTTCGCCGGTGGTTCTCAGAAGGTGACCTACGCGCCAACCATGACCGAGGCCGGGGCGGCCAAGGCGACCTCCGCGGTCAAGGCAGCGTTCGCTACATGTGCTCAGTCGGCTTCCGGACGACCTCAGGGCTGCCCACAGGCAATAAGCAGCGCGATCACTGCGTCAGGCCAGTGGCGGATCATCGGCGATCCAAGCCAATCGCTCGCCTTCGCCGTTGACTCAGGCGCCATGGTGGCAACAGGGCACTTCCAGATGGTCTTCGACTACAGCCAGGACGGCGTCTACGGCGCCATCCACAAGCCATCTGCCGGCGGCTTCGCGGCGGTGCTCAGCCTCTCGAACGACAACATTGCCGTCTCGAAGATCCAGCCCGCGACTGGCTTGCCTGGGGTGCCCAGGCCGGCCGCCGCCACCGACCAAGCCGCCGAGGCCGTGGTCGCACCGGCGCTGAAGGCATGCGCCTCAATATCGGCCGGCAACATCGGCGCCTGCCCGCAGCTGTTCATATTTCCGGACTCCTCGGCCTTCCAGTGGACCCTGGTCACGGATCCGTTGCTCGATGCTCGAGTGGGCTACGTCCCGGACACCGGTGTCTTCACGGTGCGGGGTGACTTCCAGATGAAGCTGAACTACAAGATCCGTGGTTATGCCTACACCACGTACAGCAACAACACAACCTACGTCGCCTACCTGTTCTGGGACGGCAACCAGCTGGTCCTGATCACCATCAACGGCGAGTAAAAGGCTCGCCGATGGGGCAGCCGACTCCCTTCGGCTGCCCCTACACTCCAGCGACCCAGGCGGCGACGGCCAGAGGATGCCAGAGGACGCTAGAGGACGACCTAAACGATGTGCTAAAACGGCCCATGGTAGTGGGCCTAAATGACGCCGTTCGGCGTAACAAGATAAGCGGGCTTCGCCCGCAGCAGCCGACCCCAGTCAGTGGAGCAGTCTATCCGGCGGTCGCTAGACATGGGTCCGGATTGCGATCAACTTCCGCGACTGTTGCCGAAGAGCATCTTTCGAATCCAGGCCGAAAGTTTCATGCGTCGATCATTCATGTCGACCGCGGTCGGTTTGCGAGCCAATTCTGCAACTGCGTGGATTCCGGTACCCGGGTGACCGGCATGATCGCCTAGGGCGACCAATCCTGGATACGGACACCACGATTCGCATACGGTTCCATCGAAATCGACCGTGCTTGACGGGAAGTGATAGAACTGTGGCCCGACGTCGGAAATC
>VBJE01000302.1:0-542 GCA_005879675.1 Chloroflexota bacterium | reverse complement strand
CGCACCACAAGCAGGATCAGTTTCAAGAACTCGAGCGATGCAGCCGCCACGCTGAAGGAAAACACATTCTGGTTCGCCCGCAGCGAGTCTTCTGGCGGCAGCTCTTGAATGTAGCTTGGATCGTCAAGTTGGCCGGCGCGTTCGGCCGCAACCAAACCTGGATCATATTGCATTAGGCACGAAAGGCAGCGGTGATCGGCAGTGACAACATGTGCTCGCCATTCGGCCCCACGCATCCTCTCGTCCTTGAACCTGTACACGGCAATCCCACCATCGATTACCGGAACGAGGTGCGCATACGCGATGAAGTTCATGACACTTCGAGGCCAGGGCCGATCAACGCAACTAAACAGCACGTCACAGTCAAGGGCGGCCCGATAGCCTGCCTCTTCGCAGACACTCAGCTGTCTGGCATCGACAACAAATCCTCTGGCGGTGGCGGATGGCGGAAGTGACTGTCCAAGCACATCAACTTTGGGGATCTGCGCGCGGGCGCCTTCCGCAGTCGCATGCAGCATTCGGTCTCGGTTGTGGGGTTGCAG
>VBJE01000024.1 GCA_005879675.1 Chloroflexota bacterium | reverse complement strand
GAGCATGATCACGCCGAACGTCGTCTGCAGGGTGGTGTGCTTGTAGAGATTGTTCAGGACGCTGAACACCTGCGCCTCGCGCTTCAGCTCGATCACGACGCGCATGCCGTTGCGGTCGGACTCATCGCGGAGGTCGGCGATACCTTCGAGCTTTCGCTCCGAGACCAGCTCGGCGATCTTGGCCACAAGCGCCGCCTTGTTGACCGCATATGGGAGCTCGTAGACGATGATCCGCTCGCGGCCGTTCGCCGCCTGTTCGAGCGAATGTCGCGCGCGCACGACGATGCGTCCGTGGCCAGTCGAGTAAGCGGCCTTGATGCCGGCGGTGCCCATGATCAGGCCGCCGGTCGGAAAGTCCGGGCCTTTGACGAAGCTCAGGAGGTCCTCCGCCGTCGCCTCCGGGTTGTCGACGAGGTCCTTGATGGCGCCCGCAACCTCGCGCAGGTTGTGCGGGGGGATGTTCGTCGTCATGCCGACGGCGATGCCGGACGCGCCGTTGATCAGCAGGTTGGGCACGCGGGCCGGGAGCACCGACGGCTGCTCCTCTGAGTTGTCGTAGTTGGGCTCCATGTCGACCGTCTGCTTCTCGATGTCGGCCATGAGCTCCCCGCTGATCGCCGAGAGGCGCGCCTCGGTGTACCGCATCGCCGCGGGCGGGTCGCCGTCGACGCTGCCGAAGTTGCCCTGCCCCTCGATCAGCGGATAGCGCAGGGAGAACGGCTGCGCCATGCGCACCAGCGCGTCGTAGATGGCGGCGTCGCCGTGCGGGTGATACAGCTTCATGACGTCGCCTACGAACGCCGCGCATTTCTTCGTCTTCGTCCCCGCCGTGGCGCCGGCGCGGTTCATGGTGTAGAGGATTCGCCGCTGCACCGGTTTCAGCCCGTCGCGCACGTCCGGCAGCGCGCGGCTGACGATGACGGACATCGCGTACTCCATGTAGGAGGTCTGCATCTCCTCCTGGAGGTTCCGGGTCAGGACCGTGTCAGCCAATGCGCTACTCCTCGTACTTGCCCAGGACCACGACCGCGTTGTGCCCTCCGAAGCCAAAGCCGTTGGAGATCGCGATCCTCACGTTCTGGCGCCGGGCCTGGTTGGGCACGTAGTCGAGGTCGCATTCAGGGTCGTTGTTTTCGTAGTTGATGGTCGGGTGGATGATGCCGCGGTTGATCGTGAGCAAGGTTGCGATCGCCTCCACCGCCCCGGCCGCGCCGAGCAGGTGCCCGATCATCGACTTGGTGCTGCTGATCGCCACCTTACGAGCGTGCTCGCCCAGCGCGATCTTCAGTGCCTTGGTCTCGCCGGCGTCGTTGAGCTGAGTCGAAGTCCCGTGAGCGTTGACGTAGTCGACGTCGCCGGGCTCGAGCCCCGCGTCCTTGATCGCCAGGGTCACGGCGCGCGCCGGCGCCTCGCCGGTTTCGTCCGGAGCGACCTGGTGGAACGCGTCGTTGGTGGTCGCGTAGCCGAGCACCTCGCCGTAGATCCGCGCCCCCCGCTTCTGGGCGTGCTCCAGCGACTCCAGGATCAGGGTCCCAGCGCCTTCGCCGGGCACGAAGCCATCCCGGTCCCGGTCGAACGGCCGGCTCGCCTTCTCGGGCGCGTCGTTGCGGGTCGAGAGGGCCCGGATGGCGTTGAAGGATGCGATGCCGACCTCGCAGAGCGATGCCTCGGTGCCGCCCGCGAGCATGACGTCGGCGTCACCGTGCTGGATCATGCGCGACGCATCACCAAGGGTCTGCGTCGAGGCGGCGCAGGCCGTGGTGACAGTTGTGTTCGGCCCGCGCAGGTGAAACTGCATGGCGACCGACGCGCCGGCCATGTTGGGGATGATCGTCGGTGCGTACATGGGGTTCAGGCGGCCCTTGGACAGAAAACTGGCGGCGCCCTGCGTCATGTCGTCGAACGCGCCGATGCCCGTCCCCATCGCGACCCCGACCCGGAAGCTGTCCTCCTTCGTGAGGTCCAACCCCGAATCCGCGAGCGCCATTTTCGACGCGGCGACGGCCATCTGCGAGAAGCGCGCCATCCGCTGGGCGGCTTTGCGCTCCAGATAATCCTGCGGGTCGAAGGTGTTGACCTGGCACGCGAACTTGGTCGCAAGCCTGTCGCTTGGGAAGCGCTCGATCGGGCTCGCGCCGCTGCGGCCTTCGATGAGGCCATGCCAGTACTCCTCGACATTCTTGCCCAGGGGGTTGACAGTGCCCATCCCGGTCACAACCACGCGGGTGCGGCCGTTTTTGGCGGCAGGCCGCGGATGGTTGGGACTTACCGAATTCACGCCTTCCCCACCTCCGCCCGAATCTTAGCGACGAGCTCATTCCGGACCGCGTCTCGCGTCACCCGCACGGCGTTCTTCATCGCGCGCGCGTCCGACCGGCCGTGCGCGACCACAGCGATTCCGTCGATGCCCAACAGCGGGGCCCCGCCGAACTCGCGCCAGTCGATGCGATCGCGGATCTTCCGCACTCGCGGCCGGATCAGCGCTCCACCCACCTTGCCGGACAGCGTCCGCGGGATCTCGTCGCGCAGCGATCGAAAGAGAAAGTCCGCGGTCGCCTCCGCCATCTTGATGGCCACGTTGCCGACGAAGCCGTCGGCCACCACGACGTCCGCCTTCGCACCATACACGTCCTTGGGCTCGACGTTGCCGATGAAGCCCGGCAGCGAGCCTTTCAGCCTCCGCGTGGTCTCGCGGACGAGCTCGTCGCCCTTGCCCTCTTCCTCGCCGTTGCTCAGCAAGGCGACGCGCGGCTCGGGGCGCCCGAGCATCTCCCGCGCGTAGACCGCACCCATCGCGGCGAACTGGACCAGGTATTCGGGTTTGGAGTCGACGTTGGCGCCGACGTCGAGGAAATACGCGAAACCGTCCTGCGTCGGCACGATCGAGCCGAGGGCGGGTCGCTCGATGCCCCTGATTCGCCCCTGGATGAGAAGTGCCGCGGCCATCACCGCCCCGGAGTTGCCGGCCGAGGTCCACCCGTCGGCGCGCCCTTCCTTGCACATGCGCGCGCAGACCGCGATCGAGGAGTCGGGCTTGTTGCGCACGGCCTGGGCGGGGTGCTCGTCCATGGCGATGACCTGCGTGCAGGGCACCAGCTGCAGTCGCGGGTGGCTGTCGAGCAACGGATGCACGGCGTGCGGCAGGCCGACGAGCGAGATGTCGACGCCGTACTCCTCGGCCGCCTGCGCGGCGCCTTTGACGATCTCCTCCGGAGCGTGGTCGCCGCCCATGGCGTCGACCGCTATGCGCATGTGGGACTAACCTCAGATGTCGAGGTTCCGGACGCTCTTGGCGTGCGCCTGGATGAACTTCTTGCGGGGCTCGACGTCCGGACCCATCAGCTTCTCGAACGTTTCGTTGACGGCGGCGACATCGTCGATGGTGACCTGGAGCAGGACGCGCGTCTCGGGGTTCATCGTCGTCTCCCACAGCTCTTCCGCGTTCATCTCGCCGAGACCCTTCATCCGCGCGGCCTCCGCGCCCTTGCCGAGCTGCCGCAGCGCCGTGTCCCGATCCGCCTCGGACTGGCACCACATGATCTTCATGTTCTTGCCTGTGCCTTTGGACACCTTGAAGAGCGGCGGCTGCGCCATGTAGAGGTAGCCCTTGTCGATCACCGCCGGGAAATAGCGGAAGAAGAACGTGAGGAGCAGGGTGCGGATGTGGCTGCCGTCGACGTCCGCGTCGGTCATGGTGACGATGCGGTGATAGCGGATCTTCTCGATGTTGAAGTTGTCGCCGACGCCCGCGCCCATCGCCGTGATCAGGTTGCGGATCTCGTCTGACGTCAGCACCTTGTCGAGGCGCGCCTTCTCCACGTTGAGGATCTTGCCCCGCAGCGGAAGGATCGCCTGCGTCCGGCGGTCACGCCCACCCTTGGCCGTGCCGCCGGCTGAGTCGCCTTCGACGATGTACAGCTCGGACAGGGCAGGGTCGCGCTCCGAGCAGTCGGCCAGCTTGCCCGGCAACGTGCTCGATTCGAGCAGGCTCTTGCGCTGGACCAGGTCGCGCGCCTTGCGCGCCGCCTCCCGCGCGCGGGCCGCGGTCAGCGACTTCTCGATGATGCGCCGGCCCTCGGACGGGTTCTCCTCCAGGTACTGGGTGAGCCCCTCGGTGATGGCCAGCGAGACGTGGCCCTGGACCTCGGCGTTGCCCAGCTTGCCCTTGGTCTGGCCTTCGAACTGCGGCTCCAGCACCTTGACGCTGATCACCGCGGTGAGGCCTTCGCGGACGTCCTCACCTGTCAGGTTGGGATCCGACTCTTTCAGGATCCCCGCCTTGCGCGCGTAGCGGTTCAGCACGTTGGTCAACGCGGAGCGAAAACCGGTGACATGGCTTCCGCCCTCGGCGGTGTGGATCGTGTTCGCGAATGCGATCACGTTCTCGACGAAGGTGTCGTTGTACTGGAGCGCGATCTCGGCCTGAGTGCCCTCGATCTCGCGCTCGACGTAGAACGGCGCCACGTTGACCACCTGCTTGTCGCGGTTGAGGGCGCGCACGAACGCCACGATGCCGCCTTCGAAGTAGAAGGTCGTGGTCAGGCCCTGGGCTTCGTCGGCAAGCGCGATCTCGAGCTTCTTGTTCAGGTAAGCCATCTCGCGCAGGCGGTGCTGTATGACCTCGCGGTCGAACTTCGTGTCAGGGAAGATCTGCGGATCCGGCCAGAACCGGACGATCGCGCCGGTGTGGTCGGTCTTGCCGACCGGTTTGACGGCGCCCTTGGGCACGCCTCGCGCGTACTCCTGGTGATAGACCTTGCCACCCCGGTGCACCCAGACCTCGAGGCGCTCGCTCAGGAAGTTCACCGCCGAGACGCCGACGCCGTGGAGCCCGGACGAGACCTTGTACCCGCCGCCGCCGAACTTGCCGCCCGCGTTGAGGCGGGTCATCACCAGCTCGAGGGCGGACAGGCCCTCCTTCTTGTGGATGTCGACCGGGATCCCACGGCCGTCGTCGTCGACCTGGACGCTGCCGTCGGCGAACAGGGTGACGATGATCCGCCGGGCGTAGCCGGCCAGGGCCTCATCGACGGCGTTGTCGACCACCTCGTTGACCAGGTGGTGGAGGCCGGTCGAGCTCGTCGAGCCGATGTACATGCTCGGACGCCGCCGAACATGCTCCCGGCCCTCGAGGACCTGGATCTGCTCGGCGGTGTACGCCACGTCCGCGCCCAGGGACTGGGGCCTGCGGGACCTCTCCGGAAGGGGTTTTCGGACCGCCATTACCGGGGTTTTGGCCCTCCCAGCGCGGAGAAGTCACTAAAGACAACTGGGCAGAACTTCAGGCCCACAATTCTACCGGATTTTGAATACGAAAAAGGCCTCCCGAGGGGCCTTAACAGGGGTGAACCGGAGCCTTTTCAGGACTCTTTCGAGGGCGCCTTCCAGCGCAGGATCGGATCCTCGCTCTGGCCCTGCAGGTAGGCGTTGATCTTGCGCGCCGCGGCTACCTCGTCGAGGCGTCCCACGGGCAGGTTTTTTGGCTCCTCGTGGAGAGTTTGGGGCTCGGTCCTGGCCTGGGCGACGATCTCCTTGATCGCGGCCGCGAACGAGTCCAGCGTGGCCTTGCTCTCGGTCTCCGTCGGTTCGACCATGATCGCCTCCGGGACCACGAGCGGGAAGTAGATGGTCGGGGCGTAGAACTGGCGGTCGAGGAGGGCCTTGGCGACGTCCAGGGCGCGAACCCCGTCCTCGTGGAGGTTGTGCGCGCTGGCCACGAACTCGTGCATGCACGGCCCGTCGTGGGGCATCTCGAGGTCGTTCTCGACCAGCTTGCGGAGGTAGTTGGCCGACAGCACTGCGTCCTGCGATGCCTGCCCCAGGCCGTCGCCGCCCATGGCCAGGATGTAGGTGTAGGCGCGGACCAGCATGCCGAAGTTGCCGTAGAAGCTGCGCACCCGGCCGATCGACTGCGGCCGTTTGTGGTCGAGGGTCAGGTGGCCGTTGGTCCGCTCGACGGTCGGCGTGGGCAGGAACGGGACAAGCTCGGACTTGACGCCCACCGGTCCGGCGCCGGGACCCCCGCCGCCGTGGGGTGTCGTGAAGGTCTTGTGGAGGTTCATGTGCACAGCGTCGAAGCCCATGTCGCCGGGCCGGCAGATACCCATGAAGGCGTTCAGGTTCGCCCCGTCGTAATACAGCAGCGCCCCGGTCGCGTGCACCATCTCCGCGATATCCAGGATCTCCCGTTCGAAGAGGCCCAAGGTGTTGGGGTTGGTCAGCATCAGGGCCGCCGTCTGCGGCGACAGCTTCGACTCCAGGTCGGCGAGGCTGATCCGACCGTCCTGACCGGACTTCACCTCCACGACGTGGAAGCCGCTGAGCGCCGCGCTCGCGGGGTTGGTGCCGTGGGCGGAGTCCGGCACGAGCACCTCTGTCCGCCGGTCGTCACGCGAGTGGTGGAACGCCGCGATCATGCGCAGCGCCGTCCACTCTCCATGAGCGCCGGCTGCCGGCTGCAACGTCACACGCTCCACGCCGACGATGGCGCACAGCGCGCGCTCGAGACGCCACATGAGCTCGAGAGCGCCCTGGACGCTGTCCTCCTCCTGGTACGGATGCAGACCGGCGAAACCAGGAAGCGCCGCCGCCTCCTCATTGAGGACGGGGTTGTACTTCATGGTGCAGCTACCCAGTGGATAGAAGTTCTCGCTGATCGAGTAGTTGAGTGAGGCGAGGCGGCTGTAGTGGCGCATGATCTCCGGCTCGCTGAGGCGCGGCAGGCCCGGCGGCCGGGAGCGCAGCGCCTCGTGCGGCAGGACGTCGGAAGGCGCCGGGCCGGCGACGTCTGCCTCGGGTAGTCGCGGCGGGTCGACGGCGGGCCGGCTGAGCTCGAAGCTGAGGGGCTCGGTCATGACAGTGCGGCCACGAGCTCGTCCAGCGCCCGCGCGTCGTTCACCTCGGTGCAGGTGAAGGTGAGGACGCCCTTGAGCTCGCGGAACCAGCGGTTGACCTCGAGCCCGCCCAGGATGCCCTTGCGCGCGAGCTTCTTCACCACCGCTGAGGCTTTAGGCACCCTGAGCGGGAACTCGTTCACGAACTGCCGCTCCGGGAACGCGAGCTCCCATCCTGGCAGCGCCGCGAGCCGCTCCGCCAGGGCGTGGGCGCGCTTGAAGCTCACCTCGGCGACCTGGCGCAAGCCGTACGGGCCCATGTAGGTGAGGTAGACGGCGGCCGCCAGGGCGCAGAGCGAATGGTTGGTGCAGATGTTGGAGGTGGCCTTCTCCCGGCGGATGTGCTGCTCCCGAGCCGCGAGCGCGAGGACGAAGCCTCGCCGGCCCTGGGCGTCGTGCGCCGTGCCCACGAGGCGGCCGGGCAGCTTACGAACGAGGTCGCGCCTGCAGGCGATGAAGCCCACGTGCGGACCGCCAAAGCTGGGCGACAGGCCGAGCTGCTGGCCTTCGCCGACGGCGATGTCGGCGCCGTACTCGCCGGGGGGCGCAAGGATGGCGAGGCTGATCGGATCGACGCACGCGATCGCGAGGGCCCCGGCGTCATGCGCCACGCTGGTCAGCGCGGGCGCGTCGACCAGAAGGCCGAGGAAGTCGGGTTGCTGGAATATGACAGCCGCGGTTTTCTTGTTCGGCTCCCCCCCCTTGCGGACCTTGATCCCGCGGCCGTCGCCGAACGCGCGGAGCACCTGGACGTACTCGGGGTGCACATAGCCCGAGACGACGACCTCATTGCGGCCCGTATGGACGTGCGCCATCATGGCCGCCTCCGCGACCGCCGTCGCGCCGTCGTACAGCGACGCGTTGGAGACGTCCATGCCGGCCAGCTCGGCGATCAGGGTCTGGTATTCGAAGATCGCCTGCAGCGTGCCCTGGCTCGCCTCGGCCTGGTACGGCGTGTAGGCCGTGTAGAACTCCGGCTTCGAGGTGACGGCCGCGACCGCGGCCGGGATGAAGCGGCGATACACGCCCCCACCGCGGAAGGTCAGGCGGTCGGGATAGACGCGGTTCCGGCTCGCCAGGGCGGAGACATGCGCCATGGTCTCGAACTCCGACAGGCCGTTCGGCAGCTGCAGCGACTCAAGGCGCAGAGATTGCGGGATGTCGACGAGGAGGTCGTCCATGGAGCGCACGCCGATGGTCTCGAGCATCGCGCTCCGGTCTTCAGGTGAGTGGACGAGGTACGGCAACTAGTGCGACGACTCCTCGGCGACCTTCTTGTACGCGGCCTCGTCGAGCAGGTCGGGCGGCAGGTCGCCGTCGAGGTCGAGCTTGAGTATCCAGCCCTCGCCGTAAGGGTCGGAGTTGATGAGCTCGGGCTTGGCCGCGAGCTTCTCGTTCACGGCGGTGATGCGTCCGGCCACCGGCGAGTACAGGTCGCTCGCGGCCTTCACCGACTCGACCACGCCGAAGCTTTCTCGCGCCGCGAGCTTGCGGCCCGTGCTGGGCAGCTCCAGAAAGACGACGTCGCCGAGCTGCGACTGCGCGAAGTCGGTGATGCCGATGGTCGCGTGCTTGCCGTCGACCGCGACCCACTCATGCGTCTTGGTATAGCGACGGTCAGCCATGCGACTCCTCCTCGTGCTCGCCGATGCCTGCGGTCAAGACCTGGTCGGAGCGGCCGCCGAGTGCGCCGAGCCCCGGTAGAACGGCAGCTTGACGACTTCGGCCGGAGCCTCCCTGCCCCGCACCTCGACTCCGACGGTGTCTCCGACTCGCAATGATGCCGCTTCCACCATCGCGAGCGCGATCGGGTAGCCCAGGAAGAACGAATGCGTGCCGCTGGTGATGACGCCCGCCTTCTTGCCGCCGGAGGAAACGGCGGCGCCGTGGCGGGCGATGCTCCCCGGCTCGAGCTTCAGCCCGACGAGCTTTCGCCGCGGCCCCTCGGCCTTCACCTTGACCAGGGCGCCACGGCCGATGAAATCGCCCTTGTCGAGCTTCACCGTCCAGCCGAGCCCGGCCTCATAAGGGTTGACCGTTTCGTCCATGTCGTTGCCCCAGAGGCGCAGCGCGGCTTCCAGGCGGGTCGCGTCGCGCGCGCCGAGACCTGCGGGCAGCACGCCCGCGTCCTTGCCCCGGGCGAGGATCGCATCCCAGACCTCGACGACCCGGTCGCTGTTGACGAAGACCTCGAACCCGTCCTCGCCGGTATACCCCGTGCGCGAGATCAATGCCCGGACCCCGGCCACGCCACCGCGCCGGAACCCGAAGTACGCCAGGCCGTCGAGGCCCTCGGCGGGCAGCAGCTCCTGCGCGCGAGGACCCTGGAAGGCGATGAGCGCGAGCTCGAAGGTGCGGTCTTCGACCTCGAGGCCGGAGGGCGCATGCTCGCGAAACCAGCCCAGGTCCTTTTCGCGGTTGGAGGCGTTGACAACCACGAAGAAGCCTTCCTCGCCGTGGTAGACGACGAGGTCGTCGACGATGCCGCCCTCCTCGTTGAGCAGCAGGTTGTACTGCGCCTGGCCGGGGCCGAGCTGCGACAGGTCATTGGTGACGAGGTGCTGGAGGAACTCGAGCGAGTCACCCGCGACCCTGAACCTGCCCATGTGGGACACGTCGAACAGCCCGGCCACGTTGCGAACCGCGAGGTGCTCGTCGCGGATCGAGGTGTACTGCTGCGGCATCTCCCAGCCCCCGAAATCGACCATGCGGCCGCCGAGGGCGAGGTGGCGGTCGTAGAGCGGCGTGCGGTTCGTCGCGTTTACTCGTCGTCGACGATATCTTCGGCGTCGACAGCGTCGGGGTCGATGAAGGCCAGGAGCTCCTCGTCATAGCGCCGGCGTGCGGCGGCCACGACCTGCGCCACGTAGCGGGTCCGCTCGACTGACCATTCGAGCTTTTCCGCGATCTCGGTTTCGTTGGGCGCGCGTCCCAGGGTGCGGTGCAGCAGCACCTGGACGCGCTCGTAGTCGGTTGCGGCCACGACAAGCTGCTCGGCGTCGCGCACCGCGGCGGCCTCGGCGGCGATGGCCGCATCCATCTGCTCCCCGACCTTCTTCTCGGCGAAGGCGGCGAAATCGCCCGCCCCGTCGCCGGCGAAGGATCGGATCGCGTCCACCAGGCCGAGCGAACCTTCCTGAACCAGGTCGGGCACCGACAGTCCGTGCTCGACTCGCGCCTCGGCCAGGCGAATGACCATCCCAAGGTTGGCGGCCACCAGGCGGGACTGGCTCTGGCCGTTGCCGCGGGCGGACTCCTCGAGGAGCGCCGCCGCCTCGCCCTCGCGGAGCGGAGGGACGACCCGCGCCTGCTGCCGCAGGTCGCGCATCACGTCGTCGCCGTCCTCTTGCACCGGTTGCGCGGACATCCCGACCGATTTTACGCGCGGCCTGAACGCGCCTCGACCGGCAGGATGTTCCACGTTTTACATCGCAAGCTCGTGGCGGCATTGCCATACTCGATGCATGCGCAGGATGGCGCTGCGGCTGGGCTGGACGGTCTTTGCGTTGGCTGTCGCCCTGGTGCCCGCAAGCGCCGCGGCGGCCTCACCCCGCGTCGAGCAGGCGGACCTCAACGGGGACATCAACAACGTCATGTCCTCCTACATCCAGACCGCGGTCAGCCGGGCCGAGGCGGACCACGCTGACGCCCTCCTTGTCGTCATGAACACGCCGGGCGGCATCTCGACGTCGATGGACGAGATCGTGACCAGCCTCTTGAACTCCACCGTGCCGGTGATCGTCTATGTCTATCCCAGCGGCGCCCGAGCGGCTTCGGCGGGCCTCTTCGTCGCCCAGGCCGCGGATGTGCTCGCGATGGCGCCGGGAACGAACATCGGCTCCGCCCATCCGATCCAGTCGACGGGCGAGAACCTCACCGGCGACCTGGGCGCCAAGGTCCTCAACGACGCCGTGACGCGGGTGCGCAGTCTCGCCTCGATGCACGGCCGAAACGCCGACTGGGCTGAAGAGGCCGTCCGCAACAGCGTCAACATCAACGCCGATGAAGCCGTACGGCTGCACGTCGCCGACCTCGAGGCCAACGACATCCGCTCGCTGTTGCAACAGGTTGACGGGCGAACCGTGGCTCGGACCAACGGCAGCCTCGTCCTTCACACAGCGAACGCGCTCATCGACGACTTCCCGATGCCCTTCTGGCAGGTGTTTCTCAACGCGCTCATCGATCCCACGATCGCCGCGTTGCTGATCATCGTCGCCGGCTACGGCATCATCACCGAGCTCTCCAACCCGGGCCTGATCCTTCCCGGCGTGGTCGGCGGGCTGGCCGCCGTGCTGGCGATCGTCTCCCTTGCCAACCTTCCGCTGAACATCGCCGGCGCTTTGATGATGCTGCTCGCGGTCGTGCTCTTCGTCGCGGACCTCAAGGCCCCGACGCATGGCTTTCTATCCGTCGGCGGCGTTTTCGCGCTCGTCCTCGGCATGGCGTTCCTGATCAACACCGGTCCGGTGGGC
>VBJE01000023.1 GCA_005879675.1 Chloroflexota bacterium | reverse complement strand
CGGCGTGACCAAGCGCTTCAACCCCGGTGGGGGAGGCCGTGGCGGCGGCGACGACCGCCGGAGCGTGATGATCCGGCGCTGGATGCGCCGGCACCGCGGACGGCAGCCCCAGCAGGCGGAGAGGCAAAGCCAGGTCTTCTAGGCCTCAGACACAGCTGAATACATACTCCCCAGCCAGCGGCTCGGGACGGTCCTCAGGAGCCTCGTGTTCTTGAAGCCTGCCTGAGCCGCCATCTTTTCCCAATGCGCGTACGTGAAGGGATACGGCACCCACGGATTGCCGCGGTCGGCCCCGTACTCGACGACGATGAGCCGGCCGCCGTCGCCCAGCATTCCCCGCACCGCTTTCAACACCGGCTCCTTGTCGCGGACGAAATGCAGCGAGTTGGCCATCAAGACCCCGTCGAGGTCGTGGAGATCCAGCGGCTTGGTGAAATCCGCGACCCGCGTCTCGAAACCGCTGCCGGCCGCTCGCAGCGCTCCCGCGTCCTTGTCCACGGCGACGATATGCGCCTCGGGGCCCAGCACGTCAGTGAGCGCGCGCGTGAAAGCCCCCTCCCCCGCACCGAGGTCGGCCCAGCGCCCTCCCCGCCGGCCGACGCCACCCTCAATCAGCGCGACGAGATCGGCGTGATTCAACTTCTTCTCTGACCCGTGGCGCGACCTCCGACATGAAGTCGCGCATCTCATCCTCGGCGACAAGAAAGGTGTCCATCCCGCAGTCGACGGCGAGTGAGGCGATCGTTTGAGCGTCGAGGTAGCCCGCGTTGAGCACGCGCCGTATCGCCCGCGGATCGCGTCCCGCTCCGCCGGCGGCCTCGTCAATGCGGCGATTCCCCTCGACCAGGTCGGATTCCTTGACGTAGCCGTACGAAGGCACCCACCCATCGGCCAGGCGGCCGATGATCGACAGCATGCGGGGCTTGTAGGCGCCGAGCCAGATCCCGATCGGATGCGCCGGCAGCGGCCCCGAATGGGCGCCGGTCAGTGAATAGAACCTGCCGTCGAAACGGATGCCGTGCTGGCCGCTCCATAGAAAGCGCATCACCTTGATCGCCTCCTCGACTGCCGACACCGACTCGCCGGGAGTGCGCACCGGTCCGTCGTAGGCCTTGATGCCGTTCCAGAACCCGCCCGCTCCGAGACCAAGCTCGAGGCGACCACCGCTCAGGATGTCGAGGGTCGCCGCAGCCTTGGCAAGCATGGCGGGCGGGCGAAGTGGCAGGTTCGCAACGTCCGGGAAGACCGTGATCCGCTCCGTGCGCATCGCGATCGCGGTGAGCAGCGTCCAGGTGTCGAAGAACCGGCGCTGGTAGGGGTGGTCCTGGACACCGATGAGGTCGTAACCCAGCTCATCGGCGAGGGCCGCCAGCTGGAGGGGCCGATCCGTGGCCTCGGGCGTGAGAAAGATCCCGAACCGAACCGGTTGCCCGTAGTCCATCCAGGGACTACAAGACGATCGGGGCCGGGCCTATTTCCTGCGGCCGCGGAAGATCAGGCGCCAGATCAGGAGCAGGATCACCGCGCCGACGAAGGCGATGATGATCTTGTTCAGGATGTCCGGGCCCAGGTTGACCTGGATGTGGAGCTGGTTCGCCAGCCAGCCGCCGACGATCGCGCCGACGATGCCGATCAGGATGTCCATCAACCAGCCGCGACCCTTGCCCAGCACGATCCGGCTGGCGAGGAACCCGGCGATCAGGCCAACCACTATGTAGACGACGACGTTCTCGAGAGTCACCGCTCTGTCCAGCCTCCTCTACGCTTTGCCTTGCAATGCCGACTGACCAGTATCACGAACCCGCCGGGGATTTGAACCAGGAGATCCGCACTTTCGCTCGCATGGCCGCGTCGCTGCAGGAAGAGGCCGAGGCGATTGGGTGGTACGAGCAGCGCATGTCCCTGGAGCGCGACCCGGCGGCTCGGGCGATCATGGAAGAGGCCCAGGAGGAGGAGTTCAAGCACTTCGCCATGGCCCTCGAATTCCTTTCCCGGCGCAAGCCCAAGTGGCGGGCGGTCCTGCAGGCGGTGCTGTTCACGACCGGGGACATCGTCGAGCACGGCGAGGAAGGCGAGGAGGCCGAGAAGAAGGCGTAAACATGAGGGAAAACCCGGATGGTTTTCCCTCATCGCGCGTGCGGCTCCGCCGCAGGCGCTGCTCCCATTCCGGTGTGAGGTTGGCCTTGACTTAGTAGCCACTCGACGCGGCGTTTGGGAGACGTTTCGAACAAGTTGCGGCCGGGATGAACCCGGCCGCCAAAGCGACGCTGGCTATGAAGGAAGAGCTAGATCGAGCTGGCCAGCTCGCGGATCGATGCCAGCTCCTCGACGCCGACCATATGCCCCATGCCGGGGTAGAACCGCACCGTGACGGCGGCGCCCATCCGCTTGAAGACCTCGCCCGCCTCGACCACGCGTGGCATCGGGATGTGCGGGTCGATGTCGCTGCAGCCGAGGAAGACCGGCGTGTGGTCGAAGGTGCCGGGGTACTCGCGAGGCGTGCCGTCCGGCCCGATCAATCCACCGCTCAGCCCTACGACCGCGCCGTATCTGCGCGCGTTCCGCGCCGCCCACTCGAGCGTGAGGCAGGCACCCTGGGAGAAGCCGAGCAGGATCATGCGCTGCGCCGGCACCCGCGCCTCGACACGTTCGACAAGCCTCGAGAGCATGTCCAGCGCCGCGCTCAGATACGGCTCGTTGGCCTCCAGCGGGGCGGTGAACGGGTTCGGATACCAGGTGTTGCCCGCCGCTTGCGGCGCGAGGTAGGCCCAGCCTGGCTGATGGACCTCGGAGGCGATCGTCATGATGTCCTCCGCGGTGGCGCCGCGCCCGTGGAGGAGGATCATCGCCGCACGCGCGCCGAGGAGGTCCTCGCCGGCCTGCACGATCCTCTGTCCGTGAGCGATCGCCATCGCGACCTAGTATGACCAGAGCCTGATGGCGGTCTTCAGCTATTCGAATCCGCGCGTCATCCATTGGGGCGCAGGCTCGGTCGCCCACCTGCAAGCGGAGCTGGAACGCCTGCATGCGGACCGCGTTGCCCTGGTCACGACGCGATCTCTGGTCGACAAGTCAGAGCGGCTTGGGGTCACGACCGCGACAACGATCCTGGTCGGCCAGCACGCGCCATTGGCGCAGGTCGATGCCGGCGTCGAGCAGGCCGTCGGCGCCGGCGCCATCGTCAGCTTCGGCGGAGGCAGCGCCATCGACGCGGCCAAGATCATCTCCGTCAGGCTCGCGGGTGACGATGGCCGCGCCGTCCCCCACGTCGCCATCCCCACAACGCTCTCCGTTGCCGAGCTGGCGGCCGGCGCCGGGTACACGAACGACGCCGGCGACAAGGCCGGCATGCGCGACCCGCGATTGCTGGTCGAGACTGTGATCTACGACGGCGACCTCGCCCTGATGACCCCGCTCGATCTCTGGCTGTCGACCGGCATCCGGGCCCTCGACCATGCGGTCGAAGGCTTCCTGGCCGAGGGCGAGCATCCCTTCAACGACGCGATGGCGCTGGAGGCGATCCGCCGCCTGGTCGACTCGCTGCCCCGGGCGAAATCGGCCCCTGGGGACGCGGGCGTTCGCACCGAGAACCAGCTCGCGGCATGGTTCTCGTTCACGCTGCCAGGGGCATCCGCCGCGGGCCTGAGCCACGTGATGGGCAAGCAGATAGGCGCCCGCCACGGCATCCCGCACGGGGTGACGTCGTGCCTGCTGCTGCCCCACGTCATGCGGTATCTGGCGGCGCGGATGCCGGAGCGCATGTCCATCCTGTCCAGCACGATGGGCGGCGACGCTCCGGCCTGCGTGCAGCGACTGCTCGCGACACTGGGATTACCGCGGCACATCTCGGCGTACGGCGTCGGCGAGGCGGAGCTGCGGCGCGCCGCGGAGGAGCTGGCGGGCAAGCACTCTGCCGAAGAACTGCTGGGTATCTACCGCTCAGCGCTCTAGACCACCGACCGACGATCGAATCGGCGCCGGATTACAGCGGGCCGAGGGACCTGGCACCGCCCTCCAGCTTGACGCCCAACTGCGCGGCGAGCGCCCTCAGCTGATCGTCGGTCCAGACTCGCGCGGAAGTCAGCAAGATGCGGTTGTCGGGGCCGACGAAGACGATCCGTCCCAGAGCCCCTACCACCCGCCGCACGCGCTCTCGCGGCACCTGTCGCGACATGAAAAGTCGCCTGATGCCGAGATGCTCGCCGTCGAGCCATATCGCCGACGTGGCGATGTAGATCCACGGATACACGCCAAAGACGGCCACAAGCAAAGCCGCCAACGCCGTGTACAGGATGCCCTCCTGCCAGATCCGGCCAACCACGCTCACGATCAAGAAGAAGAGGCCGACCAGAGAGAGGAGCGAGACCGGCACGATATTCGCCGCCACGCCCGGTCGAAACTCGAGTCTGGGGCTGGATCCGGCGTCCACGCGCTAAAGCTTGCCTTATGGGCACACGGAATTTGCACGGTGCGCGTCCTGCAGCATGCCGATGAAGAACCCGCCGACCAGGTCGGGAATGGCCGCATCGATGATTCCGGGATTCTCGGCGAACTGCCCCAGGGCGTTGCGGTAGTAACCCCCGGCGACGCTGGTCACTCCGTAGTCGCCGCCGCCAAAAACGCCGGCGACCACACCCGCGCCTGCTCCAGCCGCCCCGCTTGCGACCACCTCCCCCGGGTCGACGTGGCCCGGATGGTGGATGAGCTGGTTCCCAAGATCCTGAATTCCGCCTTCCAATGCTCCGCCGGCGGCGCCGCCGACGAACCAGCCGCCGAACAGCGTCAGCGCGTTGGTGACGCCCCCACCAATGAAGCCGGCAAAACCCGCCACCAGCACGTCGCGCCAGTCAAAGCATCCGGCGCGGCATTCGAGCAGCGCGGTCGTGATCGCGTTCGACAGCGCGCCCGCGATGGCGCCAATGAGGATGAAGCGAATCGCCAACTCGCTTATGGCGGCCGCACCGGTCGGGTCAGTGAGGTTGGTTGGATCGTCGGCCGCGTAGACGTACGCGTTCATCGATGGAAGCGGGTCCTCGCTCAAGAACCTGCCGGTCGTGGGGTCGTAGTAGCGAGCCCTGTAGTAGTACAGCCCGGTCGTGGGATCGAACTCGCGGCTCGTATAGCTGAACGGGTTGGCAATACCGCCACTTACCGTCTGATTGCCGAAGGCGTCGTAAGAGTAGGTCTGGACGACGGCACCGCTTGCGTCGGTGAGCGCGCGCACGCTGCCGAGACCGTCTTGAACGTAGAAGTAGGCATTGTTTCCGCGCCGCATCTCCAGCGGCGAGTCGATCCCGACACCCGAGACGTAGCTGGCGGTCAGCGCGTTGGCGCCGCTGTACTCGAGCCGCAGGGCATCGCCGTCATAGGCATATCTCGTCACGACGCCGTTGGCGCTGATCGCGACACGGCGGCCCAGCGGGTCGTACTGGTACGTCGTCGTGGACCGGTTGGGAAGCTGTACACCGAGCAGCTGGTGGCGCGCGTTGTAGCTGTACGTGGTCGTGGCAGCGGTTGACCGATCGACCTTCGTGATGAGGTTGCCCTCGGCGTCGTAGGTGTAATTGAACTTGCCGTCCGACAGCAATCGACCGGCCGCGTCGTACGTGTAGGCGAAGGTTCCCAGGGCGTTCTGCGCCGCGCTGCGGTTGGACGCGGCGTCGTACTGGTAAGACTCCTGCGCCGCACCGGAAACGCCGGTCAGCCGGAGCAGCTTGTCATAGGCGTAGATCGCCGTACCGTTGGAGTCCGTGGCGCTGAGCCGCATTCGTCCGGCGCCGTACGTGTACGTGAACGATGCGAGCGTCGAGCCGCCTGCGTTGGAGGCGACTCGCGACAGCAGGTCGCCCGAGACATCGTAGGTGAAGGCGTCGCGCACACCGTTCGGCCGGCTTAGCGACGTCAACCGCTGAGCCGCGTCAAAACCCAGCTGGAACACGCCTCCCGACGGGTCGGTCAGCCTGGTCAGGCGACCCAGGTTGTCGTAGGTGTTCGTGATCGTGCCGTCCGGCCCGGCCGACGTGAGCCGGTTCCCGTTGGCGTCGTAGGTGTAGTCAAACGTCGTGGTCGGGAGCGGATCGCCCGCCGTGCCGCTGCTCGTGGTGCTCGCGATGCGACCTCCAGGGTCAAAGGTGAAGGCGACCGTCGCCGATCGGTTGGCGATCTGGATCAACCGGCCGAAGCCGTCGTAGGTCCGTGTCGTCGTATCTCCGCCAGGCAGCGTCTCGACCGTCAAGCGCCCGTCAGCGTCGTAGGAGAAATTGACCGTGGCGCCGGTCCGTTCGGTCACCGATACCTGCCGTCCCGCGCCGTCGTAGGTGTATGAGGTGGTGTTACCGAGCGGGTCGGTCGCCGTCAGGATGCTGCCGTGGGCGTCATATGTCGCGCTCGAGGAGTGGCCGAGGCCGTCGGCCTGAGAAAGAACGCGGCCCTCTGCGTCGTAAGAAAAATGCGCCGTGTGCCCAGTGGGATCGGTCCTCGACAGCAGGTGCCCGCTTGCATCCCACGTCATCGTGAACGAGTCGCCGCGGGCGTCCATGAGCGCGGTCGCATGACCCGCCGCGTCATAGGCGTAGGTCGTCACGCCGCCCATGCCATCGGTGTGCGTGAGCACCTTGCCGGAGGCGTCGTACGTGTTCCGGCATCCCGTGCAGTCCGGATCGTTGACCTGGGTCAACCGGCCTGCCGCGTCGTAGACATAGGACGACAGCGATGCGCCGGCAGAGTCGGTCACTCCAACCACCTCGCCGAACGAGTTGTACGCGATGTTGAAACGCGCGCCATTCGGATCGGTGAAAGAGATCATGTTGCCGCTCGCGTCGTACTGCATCGTCTGCGTGTGGCCGAGGGCATCGGTCTCCGTGAGCATTCGTCCGACGGAGTCGAATGTGGCCCTGGTCGTGATCGTGGTGGCGTCGGCGATCTTGTCGGTGCGCACGACGTCGCCGAGGTCGTCGAAGTGCAGGACGGTCGTCATCCGGCCCGCGGGGTCTGTCAAAACCTGCTCCTGCCCCTGGACATCGTTCGTGATCGAAGTCTTGTTGCCGAGAGCGTCGGTGATCGAGATGATGCGTCCCGACGCGTCGTACTCGGAAGACTGCAGCGGCTGAGCCGCCCCCGATGCTGTCAGCAGATCGTGATTGGAGTCGTATGTGTACGCCGTCGATCTGCCGTTTGCGTCGACCGACGTCACCAGATCGCCGGAGGCGTTGTAGGAGTATCTAAGCGTCTCTCCGGCCGGCCCGGTCACGATCGTGATCCGGCCGTTCGCGTCACGCGTGTAGGTGATCGACCCGCCGCTTGATGAGTGCAGTCCGGTGGCGTCGACTGTCAACGTATTGCCGCTCGTATCGGTCGCAGAAATGAGGCCGAGGTTCGCGTCCAGCACCAGAACCTGGCCGTCGCGGGTCGTCAGCCGGAATCGCCGCGGCGAGTAGGGGCCGTTCGATCCGTACAGGTTGCCGTCGCCGGTGTAAGAGCAGCTGACGTCGTCGATCGGCTCGAGCTTCGAAGTGGTCCCGCTCGAGCCGCGGGCAGTGAACTGCGGGGTGCATTCCCAGAAGATGTTCGTGCCGCCCTGTGGCGTGAAATCGAACAATTCGGTGTGCTGATCCGGGAACGTGACTGTGATGTACCGCGGCGCGGAGTTCTTGTAGCCGGTGATGCAGATCCCGAAGAAGCACTGCTTGTTGAACATCGTCCAGCCGGCGGCGCCCAGGACATGGTTCGGGGCCACGCGGAAGTTCGATAGGCCGACCTTCCACCCGACACCGAAATCACCCGGAGACTTGTCGATCGAATCGTAGGTGCGGCGAACTTCCATCTGGAACCCGCTGACCGGCACCGACAGATCCTGGTAGGTGGTCGTGAAGCGACCCACCTTGAGGTTGCCGAAGACGACGACCGACGTCGTGACGTCCTGGACCGCGCCGTTTGAAGCCGTCGCCTCGACGGTGATGCCGTACGTGTCGTTGGGCAAGACCGTCGGGTCGAAGGTCGCCAGCGGGTCGGGCGGAGTGCCGTTGCCCGACGCGATCACCACCTCCGGCCCCGGGTCGAGGGCCTGGTAGAACACCCTCCAGCTTGTGATCGTCTGGCCCGCCGGCGGGGCGATCGTGGCCGTCACGCTGACGGGCTTGGTGACAACCGCGCCGTCGGCCGGCGATGGCGCCGTGATCGACGGCGGAGGAGGCGCATTGGGGTCGGGGTTGGGCGACGGGTTCGGTCCCCCGCCGGCGGGCGCACTCCAGGTCACGCTGCCGAGGTTCGAGATCTGGCGCAGGCCGCCGATGAATGCGCCCGCCTGGATGCTGTCCGTGCCGGCATGCACGCCCACGTAACCAAACGTCGCCAGACCAGTCGACAGCGTCGTCCCGTTCAGGCTCTGCGCGTTGGGGCCGAAGACCTGCAGCGTCACGGGCAGGTTGGCCACCGGATTACCGGCGGAATCCATGGCCGACACGGTCAATGCCTGGTTCTGACCCAGCAGGGCGTTGGCGACCCGGAATGGGGAGATGTCGAGGCTCGCTCCCGGAGGCAACGGGCTGTTGATGGCGTTGCCGCCGCCGCCGATCCGGATCCAGGCATGCGACTCGTTGCTACGGCTGCACACGGCCGGGTCGATGCCGCCCGTGTTGAGGATCTGTGTGCTGTCCCTGAAGGTGGTCAGCACGCCGCCGCTCGTGACGTGGATCTCGGGTACGTAGCCGGTCGGCGAGCAGGTGATCGGGGCGTCCGAGGTGTCGAAGTTCTCGCCGCCCGTGCCGGTCAGGATCAGGATCTGGCCCGCCGGCAGCGTCATGTTTCTCGGCCACAGGTCGTAGTGGAACGGCCCGACGTCGACCGTGATCGAATCGAATGCGATCGGCGTCGTGCCGCTGTTGTCGAAGCGCACCGCGCCGTTGTCGCAGCAGCCGCCGCCCTGGAAGATGACGTTCGGCGAGCCCTGCCAGGGGAACGGGAAGATCGAGCCGCCGGGGCGCAGGCCGTCGGCGTAGCCGACGTAGACCGAAAGCGGGTCCGTCTGGGCGACGAAGTGCGTCGACTGCAGGACCAGGAAGAGCTCGCCCGCCGCGCACTCGGTGTAGTCCAGCTCGTACGGGTAGGTGCCGGCCGCCGGGAAGTGGATGGTGGCGGTGCCGCTGTTGGAGGAGCCGGCCGAGCCCTGGTTGAACGCGGCCGCGACAGGGTAGCCCTGGAATGCGGTCGACGCCGGGTTGTTGATCAGGTCGCCGTTGACGCGGGTCGCCCCGCCGCCGACGCCGAGCACGTACCCGTCGTCGTGCAGGATCGTCAGGGTGAGGTCACCGGGATCTTTGACGATGAAGCTCCCGGTGAGCTCCGCGTAGAAGTTGACCAGCGATCCGGTCCCGGCCTGCGCGCCGTTGCCCTGGGCGACGATCTGGCCGTTGTAGTTGCCGTTGATGTCTACGGTCAGGTCGGTGAACGGCCGCGTGAACGTGTTGACGGTGGAGATGTTGTGCGGCACCGCGGACGCCGGCGGGTTGAACAGGATGTCGGGGAAGGACTGGCCGAACACCGGAGTGCTGCTCGGTCCGACACCGAACGTGCAGCTGTTGTTCGGGTTGGCGAAGAAGTTGCCGTCGACGACGCTCGTGACGATCGGCTGGACTGGCAAGCCCCAGCTTATTGATGAGGTGTTGGAGGTCAGAGTGACGCTGCCGGCGGTGAAGGTCGCCTGGGCGACGTCGGTGCCGGAGTTCACGCCCGCATAAGCGAAGTGCGCGTCGCCCGACGGGTCGGTGGTGGCCGTCAGCGTGGACGGGTTGGCGCCGGTGATCCTCAGCGTCACGGGCCGGCCGCCGACCGGGTCGCCGTTGCGGTCGACGAGCGTCGCGGTCAGGTTCTGCGTCGCCCCCAGGGGATTCGGTCCCGCGGTCACGGGCACAAGCGTCAGCCGGCCGCCGGCCAGGAGGTTGCGCACCACGGTGGTGAAGGAGCTCGAGAACGGCCCATAGGGGTTGCCGTTGGCGTCCTTCCAGGTCACTGCCGCGGTGTCGGTCAGGTTGCCCTCCGCCTGGTTGGCCGGCACAGGGAACGCGGCCATCGGTGACGCCGACGCCCCCGTGGCGAGCGTCGCGGGGACGCCGGACACGATTCCGTGCCCGCCGCCGGGCACGGAATCGTCGATCGCCAGCGACGAGGCTGTGGCTCCGCCCGCGTTCGTCAGCGTCAAGGGGTTGTTCTCCGTCTGGCCGGCGTCGATCGAGGCCGGGCCGGCTTTGGCGATGGTGACGATGGGAACGTTCTCGATCGTGGTCACCGAGTTCGAGGTCGCGTAGACGTTGCCGCTGAAGCCCGTGCCCGACGCGAGCGCCGTCGCGCTCAGCGCGGCGCCGTCGAGCGCAACCAGCCTGACCGCGTACGCCCGCTCGCTCTCGCTCGCCGGCCTGCTCCCTGGCACCGGAACCCTGTAGGTCGTCGTGGCCGTGGCCGAACCGCCCGGGCTCAGCAGGCCGAGCGCCGGCACCTGCGCGGGGCCGATCGCGGAGGTGGTCCCGTCCGGGAGCGTGAAGGTGACGGTGATGCCATGGATCGCGGCCGGGTTGGACATGGTCGTGAACGGGTTGCCGAACGCCTCCTGGTCCGTATATGGCTGAGCCGCCGCGACGTTGCGGACCGTGACCTCGAAGTGCAGGACGTTGCGGATGTACGCGGCGCGGACCGGGTCGCTCAGAACGGCGGCCTGAGCCGGCGTGAGCTCGACCTTGGCCAGGTAGGTCCACGTCGCCAGTGCCTTGGGCGTGATGACCGTGCCGAGTATTCGGTCGCCGCTCGCCGGGTAGGTGACGCCGGTCCGGTTCACCGGTTGCGCCGCGAGGGTCATCCCGGTGTGCGCGGACGGGGGCTGGACGGGTTGGTAGCCGCTCTGCCCGGTCTCGAACGCCACGACCCCGGTCCAGTGGGGATCCGACACGCCGGTGCCGCACCCCTGGGCGCAGATCTCGAGCTGGTCCCAGTAGTACGCGACCGTGGCCTCGGCGCTCGCCACGGACTCGGCATCGATGTAGCCGCCCATGCCAAAGGTCGCGGTCGGGTTGGTGACCACGGCCGTGTACGTGAGCGTGTCTCCAGGGATGGCCGAGCTTTTGTCGACTGCCAGCGTCACGCCGATGCCGGGGTTGATGGTGAGCTGCACCGGGTCGACGAACTTGTGCAGGTGAACACCGGCGTTGCCATCGGCGGACACCGGGTCCGGGACGAGGGCGAGCAGGACGGACAGCGACGAGACGACTGCGGCGGCCTTGAGCCGACCCCTCTTCATGCGCCCTTCCTCAACACACGAGAGACGAACCCCGGCGAACGCTGTGCGGCAGTCTAGGCCACTTTGAGCGAACTGTTAAGGGGGTCGGTTGACAGTGACATTTTTTTGGCGCTTTAATTTCAGTAGGTAGGCGGCCCTGAAGTTGGGGGTGTTGTGACGGTGAGAAAGCTCATTGCTGTCGTCGCGGCCGTCGGCGCAGGCCTGGTGGTGACCGCGAGCCCGGCGCTGGCCGCCCCGAGATACACGTTGTTCGGCGACGCATTGCGCGTCCATCCCGGGAACCACTCGCACACGGCCATCCAGCTGCGCTCGGTCGGCGCTGGTTTCGGCGGCATCGACTACAAGGTCCCGTCCGGCATGACGTTCAGCCAGCTCCAGGACCTGAGCACCGACTACATGTTCACCGCGGCGACCTGCGGCCAGGGCTCGCCGCGCTTCCAGGTCAACATCGACGGCAAGAATGCGTTCGTCTACATCGGTCCGCCACCCAACTACACCGGCTGCCCGGAGAACGTATGGCTCAACACCGGTAACCTCGCCACGCCGGCCGGCTTCATCGACACCAGTCAGCTCCCAGGCGGCACGTTCTACGTCACGGGCATCCAGCTCGTGGCCGACGCGGGGTACTTCTTCGGCACACAGACGGTTCAGGTCGACAACACGACGATCAACAACGCGCGGTATACGTACGAGAACCAGGGCCGCGGCGGAGGCGACGAGCAGGGTGAAGGCGACGGCGACGACTAGGCACTAGTGCGAGCGTCGCGTCGAGCTCCCAACGTAAACACCGGGGCCCACGGAGAGGACATGCAGGCCCTCGCGGCCGAGCACCGAGTCGACGAACGTGACCGTCCGATAGTGGACGCGCGCAAACGTGAACGCTCGGAAGCTCACGGCCGGGCGGAAGCCCACCGGCGCCAGCGCCTTCTCCGCCGGGATCGCGACGCTTCCGATCCATAGGCGTTTCAATGGCGTGCTGCGGGCCGCGTCGCAGATGCCGGCGAGAAGGGCCCTGAAGATCCCTTTTCGACGGTGCTCGCCGAGCGTGACGCAGTTCCAGATGTAACCCTCCGCCTTTCGCGGCTTGATCTCCAGCTGGAGCTCGCCGATCCACTCCGGACCGGTGGACAGCCAGCCGTAACCCGCGATCGAACCTTCGAGGAGGACGGCGAAGCACCGGCACTCGCGATCGAAGCGCGGTTTCACGAGCTTCGCCTCGGGCCCCATCGCCGCCTCGATCAGAGCCGCGCGGTCACGATGGATCTCCTCGAACGGAAATGGAGGCTTACGCCCCTCTCCCCAACCCTCTCCCCGACGGGGAGAGGGGGGCGGCGGACCTGAAGGCGCCAGGTCGACCGCCCAGAGTGTGCTTCGGATCAGAAGCGGAAGTGCAGCTGTCGGATCGCCTTGATGACTTCTTCGTCGCCGCTCGCCGAGCCGCCCGGGAAGCGCTGGAAGAACGTCAGCACCGCGTCGGCGGCGTTGTTGAAGTGGATCA
>VBJE01000301.1 GCA_005879675.1 Chloroflexota bacterium | reverse complement strand
CCATGGCCACGGTCGGGACCGTGATCGACTGGCTGCCGCTGGAGGGGGTCAGCACAGTGACCGAGGTGCCGCTGACGGCGGTGACCTCTCCGCCCACCATGCTCACCCCCGCCTGCCCGCTCGGGGTCGGCCGCGGGCTGGCGCCAGGAGGTGGACTGCCTCCCGGTCCGCCGGTGGCGCAGCCGTTGGCGCCCTTCGGCGCAAGCCGCACCGATGTCGCGGTGAGGAGCCCGGCTGAGTCCTTCGTGCCCGAAGCGACGATGCACTCGCCCTGCGCGATGTCGGCCAGCGAGGCGGTCGAGGTCTTGGTGATCGTCGTGCTGCTCGTCAGGGTGACCGTGATGTCGCCGTTGGCCCCGGTCAGGATCAGCGTGTCGCCGTTGATCTGAACCAGCTGGCCGGCGGCGCCGCCACGATTCGTCCCGGGCCCTCCGGGGCTCGGTGATGTGGCGCCGTTGGAGGCGGTGGCGCCGCTGCCGCAGGCGGCGAGGACGAAGGTGGCGCCAATCACGAGAGCGAGGCCGAGTCGATTCATGAGTCCTCCCTGGATTCCGTTACTGGGTCCTCAGGGCTTCGATCGGGGCGAGCCGCGCCGCCCTGAGAGCCGGGTAGACGCCGAAGACGAGCCCGACCGCCACCGCCACGGCCACCGCCACGGCGACCGGGGTGGGCGTGATGGTGACGGCGATGTTGGCCGCCCGCGGCACGATGTAACCGGCAGCCAGCGCGGTGGCGACGCCGAGCAGGCCGCCAACCGCGGTAAGGGCGCCCGCCTCGATCACGAACTGGCGGAAGAGGTCGCCCGGCGTCGCGCCCAGCGCTTTCCGCAGGCCGATCTCGCTGGTCCGCTCGGTGACCGACACCAGCATGATGTTCATGACGCCGATCCCACCCACCAGCAGGGAGATGGCGGCGACGCTCGCGAGCAGGATGGTGAGCGTCTGCGTCACAGCCTGGGCGGTGCTCAGGACCTGGGTCTGGGACGTGATCGTGAAGTCGGCCTGGCTCGCGTTGGTGATGCCATGGGTCTGCAGGAGGACCTGGTTGGCCTCCTGGTACGCGCTGCCGAGGGTTGCCGAGCTCGTCGCGCTGAGCAGGATCCGCTGCACGGTGCCGACCCCGCCGATGAGCTCGTCCTGCGCCGTGCTGAGGGGCACGACCCCCAGGTCGTCCTGGTTGCCGAAGCCCTGGCTGCCGGTCGAGGCCAGGATCCCGATCACCTGGAACGGGATCTGCTTGACCGTGATCAGGTCGCCGACGCCGACACCGAGATTCGAGGCGGTCGTCGCCCCGAGGACGATCACCTGCGCGCTCGAGCTCACCTGCGCGCTGGAGATGAAGGTGCCGCTGTCCACGGTGCGGGCGTTGGCGGTCAGCCAGTCCGCCGTGCTGCCCGAAACAGTGGTGCTCCAGTTGGCAGAGGTGCTGACCAGAGACATGCGGCCCTGAGACACCGGCGCCACGGCCCCGATGTCGGGCGCGTTCTGGTGATCCGAGAGGCCCGCGACGTCGGCCATGGTGAGAGAGTTCGCGCTCGCCCCGCCGCCTGAAACTCCCGCGGACACCGTGCTGCCCGGGGACACGGTCAGCAGGTTGGTCCCCAGGGACGAGATCCGGGCGGTGACGCTGTCGGAGGAGGCCTGGCCGATGCCGACCGTGGCGATCACGGCGGCGACCCCGAAGAGGATGCCGAGAGTCGTGAGGACGGAGCGTAGGCGGTGACCGAGCAGGCTGCGCAGGCCGGTTTCGATCGTGTGCAGCAGGCTCACGCCACCTTCTCCAGGACGAGCTGGCCGTCGCGCACGTGGACCGTGCGCCGCGCGATCGGCGCGACCTCGGGGTCGTGCGTGATGACGACGATCGTCCGTCCCTGGGCGTTGAGGTCTCGCAAGATGGCGAGGACGTCGCGGCTCGCGGTGGTGTCCAGGTTCCCGGTCGGCTCGTCGGCCAGGATCAGGTCGGGGTCGGTGACCAGCGCCCGCGCGATCGCGACCCGCTGCTGCTGGCCGCCGGAAAGCTGGGTCGGCAGGTGGTGGACACGATTGCCGAGGCCGACGGACTCGAGCGCGGCGATCGCGAGGATTCTCCGGTCACGCGCGTTGCGGTACAGCAGCGGCAGCTCGACGTTCCGCCACGCCGACATCTTCGGCAGCAGGTGGAACTGCTGAAACACAAACCCGATCCGGCGATTGCGCACCCGGGCGAGCTCGGTCTCGCTGAGCCGGCTGACGTCGTCGCCGGCAAACCAGTAGCGGCCCGAGGTGGGCGTGTCGAGGCAGCCGAGGATGTTCATCAGCGTCGACTTGCCCGAGCCCGACGGGCCCATCACGGCGAGCAATTCGCCCTGGTCGACGCGGAGGGAGAAACCTCGCAGCGCCGCGACCTCCGCGTCACCCGACCCGTAGAGCTTCGAGATCGACTCGAGACGGATGAGCGGCTCCTGCTCCGGCGCCATGCCGATGCTCATCCGCGCCGCCTCCTCCCCGCGTTCCACCGGTGCCGAGGGCCGACCCTGTGGTGCTGCTCGGCACGGAGCTGGAGATCACCGCGATCACCACGGTCTCGTTGAGCTGCAGCCCCGAGACGATCTGGATGCGAGTCGGATCCGACGCGCCCGTCGTCACAACCACGGATTTGGGCTGGCCGTTGACGAGGACCTCGACGGTGCTTCCGGTGGCCGTGGTGTGCACCGCGCTCACCGGCACGGTGAGGACGTGCACGACCTGGTTGGTGACGATGGTCGCGGTCGCGGAGATGCCGGGCTTGATCGACTTGCTGGTGTCGGTCAGCTCCGCCGTCACGCCGAACGTCGCGACACCGGAGGAGATGGTCGCCGCGGGCGAGATGGCGGTGACCTTGCCCTGCAGCGCCTGGCTGGAACCGGCGGGAGTCACCGCGACCGTCTGCCCGATGGCGACCAGGTTCACCTGGGCGTCGCTCACCGTTCCGGTCACGTAGTACGACCCCGGGCTGTAGACGACGATCGCGTAGCTCGAGGAGGCGGCTCCGGCGCTTCCTCCGCTGACCGACTGGCCGGCGGCGATGTTGACCTGGGAGACGACACCCGCGATCGGAGACTTGATGGTTGCGCCGTCGAGCGAGTGCTGCATGGTGTTGACGCTGACCTGGGCGATCTGGATCTGGGCCTGGTCCATCTGAAGCGTCGACGCCGGGGTGCCCGTCTGCAGGGCGGCAAGCGAGCTCTTCGCGCTGGCCAGCTGCTGCTGCGCCGTGGCCAGGGAGGCCGAGGCCTGGTCGTTGCTCTGCTGCGCCTTGACCTTGGCCGCCGCGAGCGCGTTGTTGGCGGCGGTCAGAGCCGCCTGGTCGGCGGCGAGGCTGGGGCTGGGCGGCGTGGTCGCCTGGTCCGCATCGACGACCGTCTGCGCCGAGGTCGCCGCCGCCTGCGCGACGGCGACTGCCTGGGCGTTGATCGCCTTGGTGTCGGTGAGGCTCGTCTGGGCGTTGTTCACGTTCACCTGGGCCGCGGACACGCTGTTCTGGGCCGAGGTCAGGGTCTGCGCGGTGGCCCCGGCTCTGTCCTGGGTCAGCTTGGCCTGCGCTGTCGCCAGGCCGGCCTGCGCCTGCAGCAGTTGAGCCGACAGAAGGGTGGGATCGAGGGCGGCCAGGGTGTCGCCGGCGGCGACGGTCTGGCCGACCTGGACCGAGACCGACTGGACGGTTCCCGCGGACGCGAAGGTGAGGTCGGCCTGGCTTACCGGCTGCAGGTTGCCCGCCATGCCGAGGGACTGGGTGATGGTGCCGTAGGTGACCTGAGCCGTCCGGTAGGTGGTCGTGGTCT
>VBJE01000297.1 GCA_005879675.1 Chloroflexota bacterium | reverse complement strand
TGCTCGAGGCGGGCGAGGACGTGATGTTCGTCGCCCGGCGCCTGGTCATCCTCGCCGCCGAGGACATCGGCCTCGCCGACCCGCAGGCGCTGCCCGTCGCGATCGCGGCGCAGCAGGCGGCCCACTTCGTCGGCATGCCCGAGGCCGTGCTTCCGCTGACCGAGGCGGCGCTCTACCTCGCCCTTGCGCCGAAGTCCAACTCCGCGCTCACGTCTTACGGCGCCGCCCGCGAGCTGATCCAGGAGACGGGCAACGAACCGGTGCC
>VBJE01000296.1 GCA_005879675.1 Chloroflexota bacterium | reverse complement strand
CCGCGACATCAAGTCAGGAAAATAGAACTCATTCGTCGTGGCTGACGCCCTTCTGATCTTCAAACCTGACTCCGCGTACCGCCTTGCCGCGCGCGCCGGCATCTGGGGCTGGCTCTCGTCCGAGCGCGACTGGAAGGTCGAGTCGCTGGACTGGTTCCAGCCGCCGGCAACGCTGATCGAGAGCCACTACGACTTCCTGCAGGGCAGGCCGTTCTTCCCCTGGCTGGTCGATTTCATGACCGCGCTGCCGGTGGTGGTGGGACGGATAACGGCCTCGCCGGAGGCGCTGGGGATCATGCGCTACGACCTCGGCGAGACGCAGATCGCGAAGTCCCGACCGGGTTCGCTGCGCGAGCGTTACGGGATCTACGGGGGGCTCAACTGCCTGCATCTCTCCGACGCGCCCGAGACCGGGGCGGCCGAGGTCGAGCGATGGTCGAAGCACGTACAGCTGGACAAGGTCAAGGTCCGCTTCGACGCCGCGAGCAAGAAGCAAGACCACACCTTCCACCTGCGCTCACTGGCGACGCAGGTGGCGAACGGCATCCACACCGGCAGCGCGTCGGCCATGATCCGTCAGCTGCTGGCCGAGGAGACAGACCTCGACGGCGACCGGCTCGAGGCGCTGGACCGGATTACGTTGGGGGCTCTGGCGTAGGTACGGCTCGGGCGCGAATCGTCACCGGCTTGGTGAAAAGCGCGGAGTTCGGCACGACGACCACGTCGCCCTGGTCATTTCTCAAGAGCGTGACGCGCAGCCTGACGTCGGTGATCGTCCCCTCGTGGCCGTCGAAGGTGATGCGGTCCCCGACGCGAATGTGCCGCTCGAGCAGCACGTAGTAACCGGAGACGTAGTCCTGCAGCAGCTGCTGCACACCGAGCGCCGCGACCACCGTCGCCACCAGGAGTCCGAACAGCGTGACGTTCGCGTTCTGAGCCGCCCAGCCCAAGGCGAGGAAGACCCCGACGACGATTACCCCCGCGGTGACGACGCGCCGCGTCATTACGACCATGTCGGGACGAACGTGACGCCGGACGAGCTGGTCGCCGGCGAACCTGGCGATCAGGCGCGACGCGATGACGAACGCGACGAGGATGACGATGACGACGATGGCGATGAAGATGGGGTCGGAAACCGGGGGACTCCAGCCGCCGATGGCGGCGAGGTTCATTCTTCGGTCTCGGCTGCTTCGCCCTCGGCCGGCGTCTCGCCCTCGGCGGCGGCCTCGCCCTCGGCCGTGACCGCGGCCTCGGCGGCGGGGATCTCCTCCTCGACCTTCATCTCGCGCTTGTGCACGATCTTGACGACCAGGTCCTCAGGGTCGTCGAGAACGGTGACGCCGGGGCCCACCTTGAGGCTGGAGACCCGGAGCTCGGCGTCGATCTCGTCCAGGGGCGTGATGTCGACCTCGAACGCCTCGGGGATCTCGGTCGGCAGACACTCGACGCGCACGGAGTGCATCGGCTGCAGCACGTCGGCGTCGCCCTGCTTCACCGGTGCGGACTCCCCCACCAGGTGGATCGGGATCTCGACCTCGATCTTCTCCTGCAGGTTCACCTGGTAGAAGTCGACGTGGATCGGGCCCTGGCGGCGCGGATGGGTCTGGATCTCGCGCACCAGCACCTTCTCGGTGCGGTCGCCGTCCAGCACCAGGTCGACCAGGTGCGTGCGGCCGGACTTGACGAACACCTTCTGGAACTCGAGCCGGTCGAGCGTGACCGGGGTGGGCTCTGTGTTGTGCCCGTAGAGGATGGCCGGCAGCTTGCCCTCGCGGATCAGGCGGCGCGAGCGCTTGCCGAGCGGTTGGCGGGGTGAGGCCTTGAGCTGCATAGGTGCTTCTCAGCTTGGGAGAGGCGGCGAATATGATACGGGAAGCATGCAAAACCCTCCTCCGCCACCGCCGCCGAGTCAACCGCCGATGGTCCCGCCAGGCCAGCCGCCGATGATGCCGCCGGGAGGCGGAGGCGCGATGGCGGTGCCGGGAAACCTTGCCAGCCCCGGTCTCAGGATCGTGGGCGGCCTGATCGACGTCATCATCCTCGCCGTCGTCGGGGGCATCATCAACCGGATCATCCACGACCAGACCGGAATCATCTCGCTGATCATCGGCGTGGTCCTGTACGTCGCCTATTTCGCCTACTTCTGGAGCCAGCGCGGCCAGTCGGTGGGCATGATGGTGTTCGGATTCAGGGTCCGCGACCAGGCGACCGGCCAGTATCCGGACATCGGCAAAGCGGCCCTGCGCGGCCTTATCTGGTACCTCGAGGTCCTCTTCACGATCTGCATCGTCGGCGCCGTCGGTTGGCTCTGGCAGCTGTGGGACCCGCAGCGCCAGGCGATCCATGACAAGGTCGCCGGCACCATCGTGACGACCAGTTGAGCGCGCCACCGCCGCCGCCTCCGGGGGGATACCAGCCGCCACCCCCGCCGCAGATGCCGTACGGCGCGCAGCCGGTGCCGGCCTCCTCCTTGC
This sequence comes from Chloroflexota bacterium, assembly GCA_005879675.1. GTDB lineage: Bacteria > Chloroflexota > Dormibacteria > Dormibacterales > Dormibacteraceae > 40CM-4-65-16. Next base: position 2,488 of record VBJE01000296.1, on the reverse strand, counting down.
CGCCGTCGGCACGATAGTCAACGTCATCTTTCACGTCAACCCGAACGACCCGCAGAGCTCTGGCTATGCGGCAGCCTCGGGGATCAACTTCGTGATCGGCATCGCGTACTTCATCGGCCTCTGGTCCTTCTGGGGCGCGACCTTCGGCCAGCGCATCTTCAAGCTCCGCATCGTGGACGCGAACACGATGCAGCCGATCGGCGTCGGCAAGGCGGTGCTTCGCTACATCGGGCTGTTCGTCGCCTTCCTCGTCTGCTTCGTCGGCGTCATCTGGGTGGCGTTCGACGCCCGCAAGCAGGGGTGGCAAGACAAGATAGCCGGCACCCTGGTCCTGCAGGGCTGAGCAACACCGCTCTCCCCATCGGGGGGAGCGGTGAGGGGCTTAAGCGGCGTTGCCCGCCGGGAATCGTTTGCGCAGCCATTCGACGATCTGCTGCAGCGGCGTCCCGGGCGTGAAGATCTCCGCCACCCCGCGCTTCTTCAAGGCCGCGATGTCGTCGTCGGGGATGATGCCGCCGCCGAACACGACGATGTCGGTCGCCTTGCGTCGCTTCAGCTCGTCGACCACCGCCGGGAACAGAGTCATGTGCGCGCCCGAGTGGATCGACAGCCCGATCACCTGCGCGTCCTCCTGCAGGGCGGCGTCGACGACCATCTCCGGCGTCTGCCGCAGGCCGGTGTAGATCACCTCGTAGCCGGCGTCCCGCAGCGCTCGCGCGACGACCTTGACGCCGCGGTCGTGGCCGTCGAGGCCCACCTTGGCGACGACGATGCGGACGGGTTTGACCGCGGTGCCCGGCACTAGACGACGGCCTTCTCGGTGTAGGTGCCGAACACCTCGATCATGGCCTGCATGATCTCGCCCTCGGTCGCGTAGGCGCGCACCGCGTCGAGGATGTAGGGCATGAGGTTGTCGTTGCCCGCGGCCGCCTTGCGCAGCTGGTTCAGCGCGTTCGTCGCCTTGGCCCCATCGCGCTTGCGCCGCACCTCGCGCACGCGCTCTGACTGCTGGCTCTCCAGCCGCGGATCGATGCGCAGGATCTCGATCGGCTCTTCCTCGTCGACGGTGAAGTCGTTGACGCCGACGACGATCCGGCGCTTGTCCTCGAGCTCTTTCTGGTAACGGAACGCCGCGTCGGCGATCTCCCTCTGGAAGAAGCCCGCCTCGATCGCGGGAATGACCCCGCCGATCTCATCGATGCGCTTGAAGTAGGCCTCGGCCTGGCGCTCCATCTCGTCGGTCAGCGCCTCCATGAAGTAGCTGCCGCCGAGCGGGTCGATGGTGTTGGCGGCGCCCGTCTCATAGGCGAGGAGCTGCTGCGTGCGAAGCGCGATGCGCGCCGCCCTGTCGGTGGGCAGCGCCAGGACCTCGTCCATGGCGTTCGTGTGCAGCGACTGCGTCCCGCCGAGCACCGCGGCCAGGGCTTCGATGGCCGTGCGCGCGATGTTCAGCTCCGGCTGCTGCGCAGTGAGCGAGACGCCGGCCGTCTGGGTGTGGAAGCGCAACTTCCACGAGCGCTCCTGCTGCGCGCCATAGCGCTCGCGCATCCAGCGCGCCCAGATCCGGCGCGCGGCGCGGAACTTCGCGATCTCTTCGAAGAAGTCGATGTGGGCGTCGAAGAAGAACGACAGCCGCGACGCGAAGTCGTCGATGTGCATGCCGCGCTCGAGGCACGCGTCCACGTAGGCCATGCCGTCGGCGAGGGTGAACGCGAGCTCCTGGGCGGCGGTCGAGCCTGCCTCGCGGATGTGGTAGCCGGAGATGGAGATCGTGTTCCACTTCGGCACCTCCTTCGCGCAGTACTCGATCGAGTCCACGACGAGGCGCATCGACGGCGCGGGCGGGAAGATGAACTCCTTCTGGGCGATGAACTCCTTGAGGATGTCGTTCTGCAGCGTGCCGCCGAGCTTCGCCGCCGCCACGCCCTGCTTCTCGGCGACCGCGATGTACATGCACAGCAGGATCGCCGCGGGCGAGTTGATGGTCATCGAGGTGGTGATGTCGCCCAGCGGGATGCCCTCGAACAGCGTCTCCATGTCGGCGAGCGAGTCGATGGCCACGCCGCAGTGCCCGACCTCACCGCGGCTCGTCGGCGCGTCCGAGTCCTGGCCCATCAGCGTGGGCATGTCGAAGGCCACCGAGAGCCCGGTCTGTCCGTTCGCGAGGAGGTACTTGTAGCGCCGGTTGGTCTCCTCGGCGGTGGCGAAGCCGGAGAACTGGCGCATCGTCCACAGCCGGCCGCGGTACCCGCTCGGGTGGATGCCGCGCGTATAGGGGAACTGGCCGGGCAGCTCCTCCTCGCGGCCGGGTGCGTCTTCCTTCGTGTAGAGCGGCTGTAGCGGGATGCCGGAGATGGTGGAGGTCTCGATCCCGTCGTCCCGCACGGGGCTGGACTCGAAGTCCTCGAGCCACGCCTGTTTCGGGTTCCGCGCGCGCACCTTCATTGCACCTGATTATCCCTTCCGGTCCAGGATCTCCTCCGCGGTT
>VBJE01000295.1 GCA_005879675.1 Chloroflexota bacterium | reverse complement strand
AGAACGCCGCAACCCCACACGCGTCGTGGTCGGACAGGCCGTTCCGGCAGGACACCGCCACGTGCCTCGAGCTCAGCGGCTGCCGGCAGCGCTATCACTGCGCGATGTCGCGAACGGTCTACCTCGGGAAGCCGCCCGGCGACATGCAGCGGGTGGCCGCGGCCACAGCCGAGGGGATGGCGGCCGCCCTCGCGACGGTCAAGCCCGGCGCGCTGTGCCAGGACGTCGAGCTGGCCTGGCGCCAGACCATCAACCGGGCAGGCTTGAGCAAGCCCTCGCGCATCGGCTACTCGATCGGCCTCAACTACCCGCCGAACTGGGCCGACCACACGGCGAGCCTCCGGGAAAACGACACGACCGTGATGGAGCCCAACATGACGTTCCACCTCATGCTGGGCATGTGGATGGAGGGGTGGGGCTTCGAGCTGAGCGACACGTTCCGGGTCACCGAGACCGGGCATGAGGTCCTGGCCGACTTCCCGCGCCAGCTCTTCGTCAAAGAATGAATCGCGATGCCTGATCCGCGCCCGCTCGCCGTCGTGACCGGTGGCTCGCGCGGGATCGGGCGCGCGTTCGTGCTCGAGGCCACGCGGCGCGGCTACGACGTCGTCTTCAGCTATCGCAGCCGGGAGAAGGACGCGGAGGAGACGGTCGAGCTCGCCGCCGCGCTGGGCGGACAGGCCCAAAGCGTGCGCGCCGACCTCGAGGATCTCGAGGGAGTGCATGCGCTGGCCTCCGCGGCGCGCGGCAGGGGACGTGCGAGCTTGCTGGTCAACAACGCCGGCATCGGCGAGGAGTTCACCCTCGAGGAGCTGACTCCTGCGGCGTGGGAACGGTCGGTCGCGATCAACCTGACGGCGCCCACCTTCCTGGCGAAAGAGCTGAAGGCTGACCTGGTCTCCCAGCGAGGCGCGATCCTGAACGTGAGCAGCGACGGCGGCGTCGCCGGCTCCCTGCACGGTGCTCCATACGGAGCCACCAAGGCGGGTCTCATCGGGCTCACCAAAACGCTGGCACGCGAGCTGGCGCCCGACGTCCGGTGCAACGCGATCGCGCCGGGCCCGGTGGCGACCGAGATGTGGTTCGCGATCGATCCCGCCGTGCAGGCACGGGTGATGGAGCGAGAGATGCCGCTGAAGCGCATCGCCCAACCCGAAGACATCGCGCGCGCGGGACTGGACATCAGCGCGTGGCCCGACGCGTCGGGAATCGTCGTCCTCCTCGACGGCGGCCGGATCATGTGAGAAGGCCGTGAAAGTTCTTGTCGTCGGCGCCGGCCTCTCAGGGCTCGTGGCAGCGACCGAGATCCAGGCCGCGGGCCACGACGTCGTGGTCGTGGAGGCCCGGGACCGCGTCGGTGGCCGGGTGTTCACCCTCCGGGAAGGATTCGCGGGTGGTCAGTTTGCCGACATCGGGGCGGAGATCATCTACCACGGGCAGCAGAACATCGCCGACCTCTGCGCGAAGCACGATGTCGAGCTGAGCGATGAGTTCAGCCTCGGCACAGACGTGCCCGACCTGATCTTCGGCGGTGAGCGCCTCGATCGCGCCGCGGCCGCCGAGATCGTCAACGAGCTCCGACAGGCGATCCAGCGCACCCGCCCCAGCCACTACGAATCCGTCGCCCAATGGCTGCGGCGAGCCCACGTCTCGGAACCGGCCGAGCTGCTGCTGGCCGCGATCGCGCAGTCGACCCCCGCGGCCCCGCTTCGCATCGCCGATGCCCAGGAGCTGAACGTCGAGCTCTCGTGGGGCGAGGCCTACCGGAAGGTCAAGGGCGGCAACGACACGCTGCCGCGGACGATGGCGCGGAAGGTTGACGTGCGGCTGAACCGTCCGGTGCGTGTCGTCGCCTGGGGCGCGACGGGTGTGACCGTCGAATCCGAACAGGAGACCTTTCACTCCGACCGCGTCGTGGTGACGGTGCCAGGCCCTCTTGTGTCCGAGCTTGGATTCGAGCCGGCGCTGCCCGCGGACAAGGTCCGCGCGCTGCTCCAGCTGCGCTACGGCAACGCCACGAGGTTGGTCGTTCAGTACGCAGAGCGCGAGCTCGTCAAGCAGGCGATCGGTAAAGGCTGCTTCACTGACCGGATGCCCGGCTTCGTGATGGAGCAGACAGTCCATCAAGGCGGCGATCCC
>VBJE01000294.1 GCA_005879675.1 Chloroflexota bacterium | reverse complement strand
TGGCCGTTCCGCGATCCGAAGTGGGTCGAGAAGGTCGCCATCATCGGCCTGATCAGCCTCATCCCGATCGTCGGTGGGATCAACGGGCTCGGCTGGATGCTCGCCTCGATCGAGCGCCTGCGCGCGGGCAAGGAGGAGCTGCCGCCGGGGAACTTCGATTATCTCGGACGCGGCGCGATCCTTTTCCTCGTCCTGCTCGTCTATTCGCTGGCGATCATCCTGGTTGCGGCCGTGCTCCTCGTGCCGGCGATCGCGCTAATGGGCATCGCCGGCCGGCACGACGGCAACGCGGTCCTCGGGCTGGGCGGCGCGGCGCTGATGCTCCTCGCGTTCGGCGTGACCGTGCTCTGGGCGCTGGCGATGTACTTCGCGACGCCCGCCATCGTCCTCGCCGTCGACCGCGGAGGCATCGCCGCGGGTTTCGACGTGCCGGCGATCTTTCGCCGGGTACGGCAGTCGCCGACCAACACCTTGATCGCGGGCCTTATGCTTCTGGCCGCCGGCTTCATCAGCGGATTGGGGTCATACGCGTGCATCGTCGGCCTCATCTTCACCGTCCCCTACTCGCTGGCGATGGAGGCCTGGATCATCCGGAGTTACGAGCTCGGCTCAGAACCGAGACGGGAGGAGGGACTCGATGTCGGACATTCCGCCGCCCCCAAGCGGTAGCCAGCCCCCACCGCCTCCACCGCCGGGCGGAGGCTACACACCGCCTCCTCCGCCGCCACCTCCCGGGGGCGGATACGTCCCGCCACCACCGCCGGGCGGAGGCTATGGCGGCCCCGGCTACGTGCCACCGCCGCCGGGCGGATACATGCCTCCCGGAGCCGGCTACGCGCCGCAGCGGACGGACGGCCTGGCGATCGCGTCCCTGATCATCGGCATCGTCTCCATCCTCTGCGCCATCGCGTGCCTGGGCATCGTGCTGGGACCGACGGCCGCCATCATGGGATTCATCTCCCGGCAGCGCATCGCCACGAGCGGCGGAGCGCTCGGAGGCGGCACGCTCGCGATCGTGGGCCTGATCCTGGGCATCATCGGCTTCGTCCTGGGAGTTGCCGCGTTCTTCTTCTGGATCTACGCCGGCTCGATCAGCAACACCACGGCAACGTCTACGCCTTAAGTCTCGGGAGCGTAACCGCCGGTCGGGGTTAGGCGTTGTTAAAATCCCGGTGCTCATGTCTCGGGCCAGGCCGAAGAAGGCCAGGCGATCGCGCTATCGCATCTCCTACCGCCTGACCCGTTCGGTCCCCGCGGCGATCATCGCCGTCGTGCTGCTGGTCGTGATCACCGGCGTCACGCTCACCTACAAGCGGTTCGACGACTTCATCAACGCGACCACCGGCCACCACCTCAACCCCGTCACCGAGGTTGTGCAGGCCGTGGACCCGTCACCGGGGACGATCGCCTACAAGCTCAAGCACGGGCAGCGGGTCAACATCCTCCTGCTGGGTCGTGGCGGGTACGAGAACGACGCGCCCTACCTGACCGATTCGATCATGGCCGTGAGCATCGACCCGGGCACCAACCGAGTGATGATGCTCTCGATCCCGCGCGACCTTGTCGTACCCATGAACCTGCAGTCGACCCCAAACCGCATCTGGACGAACAAGATCAACGCGGCCTATGGAGTTCCCTACACGAACATCATCTGCTGCGTCGCCTCGCAGTACAGCGGTCCCAACGGCGGCGGCCTGGCGGCGGAGCACGAGGTCGGCAAGGTCACCGGGCTCACCTTCGACCGCTACATCGCCATCGACTTCAAGGCCTTCAGGGACATGGTCAACGCGCTCGGCGGGGTCGACGTGTGCCTGAGCACGAACCTCGACGACTACTCGTACCCCGACTACGCCCGCGGCTACAGGCCGATCCATTTCAAGGCCGGATGCCAGCACCTGAACGGCGAGCAGGCGCTGGAGATCGCACGCTCACGCCACGCGATCCAGGCGGCGCAGGCGTCCGACTTCGGCAGGGCCAAGCGCCAGCAGGACATCATGCAGGCGATCAAGAAGAAGGCGACCACCGTGGACGGTTTCGCCAAGGCGCCGCAACTTCTCAGCGCGCTGCAGAAGAACATCAACACCGACATGAGCCTCTCGGACATGAAGGCGATCTTCGACTGGGGGAGGAACATCCCCGACAGCTCGATCATCCGCGTCGCCCTCACAGCGCCCTCGGGCGGCGCCGACGGCAACCTCCTCGACTCCTACAACTGCGGCATGGGCCCGACCGTCTCGCAGCTTTGCGCGGACGACCAGTCGTACGCGATGATCCACAAGTACGTGGCGTCGATCTTCATCGACCCGAAGACGCTGAACGAGAAGGCGCCCGTCCAGTTCGCCAACGGGAGCACGAACTTCACCGGCCTCGACAGCCGGGTGACCACGATGCTCGACCCGACCGGCCTGCAGCTCAACGACCCGGTCGCGCATCGGGCGCAGGCGCAGACGGTCATCCTCGATTATTCCGGCGGCAAGTTTCCCCTGACCACGAAGTGGCTCCAGACCTTTTTCGGCGGCACGGTCGTGGCCGCCACGCCGACCAACCCGGCGCCGGCCCGTGGCCAGCAGACCTACGGCATCGTCGTGGTGCTCGGACACGACTTCGCCCTACGCTTCTTGGGCGAGTAACTCAAGCCTCGACCCAGACTTCCTGAAGAGGTTCCGGTC
>VBJE01000293.1 GCA_005879675.1 Chloroflexota bacterium | reverse complement strand
CGACGAGTACATCGCCGAGAAGGACGACGAGGCCGGCTACCGCACCGGCTCGACGGAGATCTTCCTCGGCGACGGCTCGCAGGTCGGCTACGTCGCGGTCCAGAAGTGGGGCCGCAACGTCTGGCATTTTTCCGACCAGCGCGCTGAGTTGCAGAAGGACTCGTCGCTGCGCCTGTTCAATGTCACGCTCGGCGGCAAGTTCTCCAAGACGCGCGTCGAGGCTTCGCTCGCCGGCGAGGGCTCCAACGCCGAGCTGAAGGCCATCTACTTCGCCTCCGGCCAGCAGTTCTTCGACTTCCACACGCTCCAGGACCACCGGGTGGGCAACACCCGAAGCGACCTGCTCTTCAAAGGCGCGCTCCAGGACGTCTCGCGCACCGTGTACGCCGGCCTGATCCGGATCGAGAAGCACGCCGCGCGCTCCGATGCCTACCAGGCGAACCGCAACCTGGTGCTGAGCGACAAGGCCAAGGCCACCTCGATCCCGATGCTCGAGATCGACAACAACGATGTCCGCTGCACGCACGGCGCGACCGTCGGCCCGGTCGACCCGGAGCACCTCTTCTACCTGCGCTCGCGCGGCATTCCCGAGCCGACCGCCAAGCGGATGCTGATCCAGGGGTTCTTCGGCGACGTGCTGGACCGCATCCCATTCGAGCACGCGCGCAAGCTGGTGGAGGCGGAGCTGGAGGCACGCATTGGCTAGCCAGCGCGTCGCCTCGGTCGAGGAGGTCCCGACCGACTCGATGAAACGGGTGGAGGTCGGAGGCACGCCGGTGTGCCTGGCCCATGCCGAGGACGGGAACTTCTACGCCCTCAACGACATCTGCACCCACGAGGAGTTCTTCCTCAGCGACGGCGAGCTGTGGGGCATGGACGTCGAGTGCCCGCAGCACGGCTCGCGCTTCAACCTCCAGACCGGCAAGGTGACGGGACTCCCGGCCGTCATCCCGGCCAAGACCTACCCCGTCAAGGTCGAGGAAGGCGACGTCTACATCGAGGTTCCGGAGTAGTCATGGCAATCCAGACCATCGACGTGGCCGCGATCCGCAAGGACTTCCCGATCTTCGAGACGGGGCTGGCCTACCTCGACTCGGCCAACACCTCGCAGCGACCCAGGCAGGTGACCGGCGCGATGCTGGAGTACTTCGAGAAGTTCAACTCCAACATCCACCGCGCCGCCTACCGCATCGCCGAAGAGGCGACCGTCCGCTACGAGGCCACGCGCGAGAAGGTCCGCGCGTTCATCAATGCCGCCTCGACCAAGGAGATCGTCTACACGCGAGGCACGACCGAGGCGATCAACCTCGTCGCCTACGCGTGGGGTCGCAAGAACATCAAGAAGGACGACCTGATCGTGCTCACGATCATCGACCACCACTCGAACATCGTCCCCTGGCAGATCCTCGCCGCCGCCAACGGCGCCAGCATCGAGTACGTCGACATCGACGGCAAGGGAGAGCTGCTCCAGGACCAGTTCGCGGACCTGCTGCGGCGCGGTCCGAAGCTCGTCGCCTTCAACCTCGTCAGCAACGCGCTCGGCACCATCAACCCCGCGCTCGAGATGGTGGCCGCCGCGAAGAAGGCCGGGGCCACGGTGCTGGTCGACGGCGCCCAGAGCACACCCCATCAGCCGGTCGACGTGCGCGCGCTGGGCTGCGACTTCTACGCCTTCAGCGGCCACAAGATGCTCGGCCCGACCGGCGCCGGGATCCTGTACGGGCGGCGCGAGCTGCTCGAGGCCATGGACCCTTTCCAGTCGGGCGGCGACATGATCAAGACCGTCCGCGTCGAGGGCACGACCTACCACGACCTGCCGTGGAAGTTCGAGGCCGGCACCCAGGCGATCGCCGAGGTCATCGGGTTGGGGGCGGCGGTCGACTACCTGGACGGGCTGGGCATGGACGCCGTGCGCGCGCACGAGCTCGACATCACCGAGTACGCATACGAGTCTCTGAGCGAGGTCGAAGGACTGACGGTGTACGGCCCGCCTCCGTCCCGGCGCGCCGGCGTCATCTCCTTCTCGCTGGATGGCATCCACCCGCATGACCTGGCCACCATCGCCGACCGCGACCAGGTCTGCCTGCGCGCCGGTCACCACTGCGCCATGCCCCTGATGACCCGTCTCGGCGTCCCCGCCACCGCGCGCGCGTCCTTCTACGTCTACACCTTGAAGGAAGAGGTCGACCGGCTCGTGGGCTCGATCAAGGAAGCCCAGAGGATCTTTGCGTGATGGCCACGGCTGACGACCAGTTCTACCGCGAGTACATCATCGACCACTTCAAGAACCCGCGGAACTACGGCCGCCTCGACCACCCCGATATCAGCCACGAGGAGGACAACCCCCTCTGCGGCGACGTCGTCGGGATGGACTTCCGCGTCAAGGAAGGCGTGATCGAGGAGATCAGGTTCCACGGCCGCGGCTGCGCCATCTCCCAGGCTTCGGCCTCGCTGCTGACGGAGCGCCTGAAGGGCATGAGCCTCGACGACGCCAAGAAGATCAACAAGGACGACGTGCTCGGCGAGCTCGGGATCGACATCTCGCCGGCTCGGATCAAGTGCGCGCTGCTGTCGCTCAAGGTCCTCAAGGTC
>VBJE01000292.1 GCA_005879675.1 Chloroflexota bacterium | reverse complement strand
GTCAAGATCGCAACGCCACCATGGCCGACGCGAACCGGCGGCATCAGCTCGGGATCGGTGGGAATGCCCCCTATATCCGTGCCAATCTCCATGAGGACCATATGGCATCCGGATGGGAGCCAGTCGCCCTCGTACAAGACCGTCGCCATGGGATTGCCTCAAGGCACTGATTGGCCTGCTTGGTGCAGGTTTTTGACAGCTTGTTTGACAGCTTACCCAGGACAATCCGTGACACGCCAGGACGCTCTGTGGCACAAACGCGTCATACCGGCGAGTACGTGAGGCACGCCCTGGCACGTGCTGACGCTTCCTGGCAAGGAAGGTCAATCTCCTCTTAATCCCAAGGTTCAGGGTTCGACTCCCTGCGCGAGCACCACTTGTCGATTTTTCACAATGCGAGCACCCGTGTTCTCGCTTTACGTCGTCGAAGATGCCCCCGCCCGACGCGGCATGCGAGAGGCCAGCATCCAGATGGGAATGCCCACCACAAGCCCCGCGACGGTGAAGCTGATCACCAAGGCGGCGATGATGGACACCGCGCGAGCCCAGCGTGCCTGGGTGACGACTCCCACGGTAGCCGCCATCGAAATGGCGAAGATGGTCGCAAAGAATATGAACAGGGCCACCGACCCCGCGTCCGTCTCACCGCCGGCCACTGCGACGAGGCCAAAGATCGCGTAGATGCCGACCAGGACGTCAGGGATGATCAGCATCGCGAGCAACCAGCGACGCAGTGAAGCCGCCCGGGCCCAGGCAGGCTTTTCGAGCGGCTTCGCCGCCTTGCCGGGCGGCCCGTCGGGATCGTCCATCGGCACCCAGCGCTCGGCTGGAACGCTGGCCTCGATCTGTTTTAGAAGGGGCGCCGGATTGCGCCAGTTGGCTGGAGAGACATTGATGCCCTCCCCGTCGGTGCCGATCAGTGTCCGCCTTCCGTCGTTCCACCGTAGGCCGACCGCGACGTCCACCCATCTCATCCCGATGACCGTCTGGTTCGATGTCGTGACCGATATCCCTTCCTGCGAGAAGTCGATGACGTCTGCATGACCCGCTTCCGGTGGCGCTGACACCTCGGTTCCCGTGATCCGCTTTCCGTTGCCGGCCGCGAGGGGCGTGAAGCCGGCGAGATTCATGTCCACGTTCGTCGGGACGGCCAGGTACGAGGTGGCAATCGCTGCCTGAAAAGCCTCGGAAACCATTGCCCGCGTCAACGCCTCAGCTTCCGCGTCCAACTCCGCGACGGTCTTCTGTTCCCCGCTTTCCAGCTCGTTCACGGCTTCCACGTCGAGCTGACCCAACGCGCTCTCCGGTTCTTCGCTCAGACGCCTTCTTTCCGCGACCGCCGTCGCAAGCTCCTCCGGCTTGGGCCCATCATCTGCAAGAGCGCGCGTGACTGCCACGATCGCCTCCGCCGCTTCTCGCGCGTTGTGACCCAAAGAGTCGGCGAACGCGGTGACCTCCGCGACGCGGACGCCGAGCCTGTCGTATCTCGCATGCGCCTCGTACGCAAGTGATTGCTGGATGCGGAGCCGATCGCGTATGCGTGCGTCGAGGATCCGCGAGCCCACTGACATGGCAATGTCACGCGGCCCGAGCATGCTCAGGGCGACCCAGCGATCGCCGAGCTGGTAGCTGGCGGGCGTCGCGAAGTCGAGCGGGGTGACCGCCGGCAGGCTGCGTCGCGGCCCGGGCGGGAGGTTCAGTCGCAGGCCCACCGGGGGCTGCCCGCTGAGCCAGAGAACGGCGTTGCCCGCGGTGAAGTTCGCCGCAGCCCAGTCTGCGACTTGCTGATGCCCAAGCCACCGCAGCCCGAATTCTTCGTAGTCGGCGACGCCGGGACCTCGGGCGCCGAACCGAAAGCTCCAAATGCTCTTGGTCGAGCCGTGGGACTTGTTGACCGCCTCGGTGCGGAGAATTCTCTTTTCGTCCTCCAGCCGGTCAAACGGAAGGGCGGCCAGACTTGAGGTCACGTCCCCGAGGAAGGTCGCGATCTCGTCCGCCGACCCTCCCGCCATGAACCGAGTGCGGTGCAGCTCCACCCGCGCGTTCATGCGAGCCGCCATCGCGGCGTCCTGCATTGGGACGAACAGCGCGAGGTGCTCTACGAGGTGCGTGATGCCTCGCGTCGGTAACGTCTCGTCGATCACACCGACTCTGAAGATCAACATCGCCCGGATAGGTCCCGGCACGGTCAGCCAGAAGACCGGCACGCCGTCCACCGTGGTGCGCTCAGGAATCACGGGCTCACCCTAGCTGCATCAGCGACTTGGTCGGCACGAAGGTAACAAAGAGCGACAGCTCATTTGACGGCTTACTCAGGGCAATCTGTGACACGCCACGACACGCGGTGCCACAAACGCGTCAGACGGCGAATACGTGTGGCACGCGCTGACACGTCCTGACCCTTCCTGGCAAGGTAGGTCGATCTCCTCTTAATCCCAAGGTTCAGGGTTCGACTCCCTGCGAGCACCATGACGTTTGTGCAAGTTCGGCTGATGGGCGACAAAACGCCTTCGGCTGATGCGCTACAGGCGTTGTGTGGTTCCGGCGTCATAAACCTGACTTCATCACTGTGATCGTGTCGATGACCTCATCAAAAAGGAGCG
>VBJE01000291.1:2465-6179 GCA_005879675.1 Chloroflexota bacterium | reverse complement strand
CCACCACGAGCATGGCCCAGGCATGCGAGCAGGCGAGCGCCGGGCTTCTTCCCTTCGTCGATGCGACCAGCGCGGCGCGCGACATGGACGCCATCCGCGCCGCGCTCGGTGAGGGCAAGCTGACCTACCTCGGATGGGGCTACGGATCGTTTCTCGGCGAGCTGTACGCGCACCTGTTCCCCGCCCGTGTCCGCGCGCTCGCGCTCGACGGTGTCGCGAACCCGGCGCTCAACGTGGGCGACCAGCTGGTCGGGCGTGCCGCCGGATTCGAGGCCAACCTTCAGGCGTTCCTGGCCGACTGCCGCAGCGTCGCGGTGTGCGCATTCGGGCAGGCGGGTGATCCGGGCGCCAGGTTGACGGCTTTGATGGGGCGGCTCGACCAGAGTCCCCTCCGCGTCGGGTCGAGGACGCTCGGCCGCCGGCTCGCGATCGCCGGCCTGATCGTCGGGGTCGATCCCCGGCGCTGGCGCAACCTGGACGCGGCGCTCAACGATGCCGCCGCCGGCGACGGCCAGGCGCTGCTCGGGCTGGCAGACCTCGATTACGGCCGCCGTGCTGACGGCTCGTACTCCTATCGTCCCGAGAGCACCACGGCGATCGCCTGCCTGGACCAGGCGGCGCCCTCCGATATTTCCTACTACGACCGGCTGGGTCCGGCGCTGGCGCACGCCTCCCCCCTCTTCGGTCCGGCGTTCCAGTACGCCCCCCTCGACTGCTCGTTCTGGCCGGTGAAGGCGAAGAGCGCCGCCGCGCCCTTGTCCGTGGAGGGTGCGCCGCCGATCCTCCTGGTGGCGGCCACGCAGGATCCCTCATGGCCCTACGCGTGGGGGCAGGCGGCGAACGCGCAGCTTGCCGGGTCTGTGCTCCTCACGCGCAACGGCTATGGGGCGCTGTCCTATTTCCGCAGCCTGTGCGTCCGCCTGGCGGTGGACGCGTACCTGACGCAGCTGGGGGTGCCTGCGCACGGCACGGTATGCGAGTCCGACTACCCGGCCTAGATCCCTAACCTTTCCGTTGTGATGAGGGCCGAGTTTGCCCCGGGCGCTCGCAACGCGGTGCACGCGTGCCTGAACATCATGGACCGCGACCGCGTCTTCATCATTCGCGACCGGGCTCGCACGGAGATCGCGGAGGCGATCGAGGAGGAGGCGCGCGGCGCCGGTGCCGCGGTCGAGGCGTGGACGATGGAGGACCACATCCAGCGCCCGGCGACGGCATTCCCGCGCTCGCTCGCGGACGAGGTCCTCCGCTTCCGCCCGACCGCGTCCTTCTACATCGGCACCGGCCTCCGTGGCGAGCTCGGGTTCCGGCAGCCGATGCTGCACCTGCTGGCCGACCAGCTCCGCTCGCGCCACGGACACATGATCGGCATCAACGAAGTCGTCATGACCGACGGCATGGCCGCGGACTATGACGCGATCTACAAGATGACGCACAAGGTCTTCGACATCGCCCGGCAGGGGACGCAGATCACCGTCCAGACCTCGCTCGGCACCGACCTCGTGGCGACGTTCTCGCCTTCGCTGAAGTGGATAGCCAGCGACGGGCGCTACTGGGAGCAGGGGCGCTGGGGCAACCTGCCCGAAGGCGAGACGTTCACCTGCCCGGCCTCGGTCGACGGCGTCCTGGCCGCCGAGGAGATGGGCGATTGGTTCACCGAGAAGTACGGGATGATGTCGCCGCCGGTGCGAATCAGCATCCGCGGCGGGCGCATGGCTTCGGTCGAGTCGCCGGATGCGCGGCTGGCGGCAGAGATTCGCGAGTACCTGGGCCAGCATCCGAACTCGAACCGGGTCGGCGAGTTCGCGATCGGCACGAACGTGGGCCTGACGAAGATCATCGGCAACTTCCTGCAGGACGAGAAATTTCCAGGCGTCCACGTTGCCTTCGGCGACCCCTATGCGTTCGAGACTGGCGCGGACTGGGAGTGCCCGTCTCACGTCGACGCGCTGGCGTCGCACGCGACGGTCGCCGCGTTCGAGACCTGGCGCCGGCTGCGCGAGAAGCGCGGAGAGGCCGTGACCGTCATCGACCTGTACGAGATGGTCGCGGCGGCGCGTGGGATCAGGCCGGAGGAGCTGTCCGTCGAAGAGCGCCGGGTGCTCGTCTCCGCGGCCCTCCCGTTCATGTATGCGGGCTTTCAGATGGTGCCCGACAGCGACCGCTACGAGGACCCCATCGCGCTGGTCCCTTACGACCCGGCGTGGCCGTCGAGGTTCGAGGAGTGGAAGCAGAGGCTTCTCGCTGTCCTGCCTCAGCCGCCCCACCGGATCGACCACGTGGGCTCCACCGCGGTCCCGGGACTGGCCGCCAAGCCGGTGATCGACATCCAGATCAGCGTCGGCGATCCAAACGACGAGGCGAGCTACGTGCCCGCGATCGAGTCGCTCGGCGTCCAGCTGCGCAACCGCGACGAGGACCATCGTTTCTTCCGGCCGTTCGCCGCGCTGCCGCGCGACGTCCACGTCCACGTGTGTCAGGCGGGCAGCGAATGGGAACGCCGCCACCTGCTCTTTCGCGACTACCTTCGCGCGCACCCGGCCGCAAGGCAGGCATACCTGCAGGCGAAAGAGGAGGCCGCGGCGCGTTGGGCCGACGACCGGGTGGCTTATACGGAGGCGAAAGGCAGGGTGATCGGCCAGCTCACAGCCGAAGCCGAACGGTGGAGCATCACGAAAGCCTGAGTCCGATGCCGAACGTGGCCGCGTAGCCACTGGCCGACTTCGTCACGCCGGCGAGCAGAGAGGCGCCGCTGTTGTTGTTGGACGTGTAGACCATATCGGTCGCGTTGCGGGTGTCGCGCGATCCTCGTCCGCTGTACGGCGACTGCCTGAAGACCTCGTCCGAGATCGCGTCCTCGAAGAAGATCTGCGACGTGAACTCGAACGTCTTCTGGGCACCGGAAAAGGTGCGGACCTTGAAGTGGATGTGGACCGCGCGGCCGCGGTACCAGCCTGGGTAGATGGTCGTGAACGTGACCTTGCCCGCCGAGTCGGTGAGCTGGTAGCCGCGCAGGTAGCGCTTGCCGGTGGTGCCCTCGGCGCTCACGTCCGAGTACGAGCCGAGCGCGTCGCAGTGCCAGACGTCCACCTGGGCGCCCTGGAGCGCGGTGCACGAGGTGCCGACCTTCGCCACATTGAACGTGAGGGTCAACGGAACGCCGGGCCGCACCGAGCCGTCCGCGGGCTCGACGCGGATGTCGGCCCGGTTGAGCCGCTCGTCGACGAAGTACGGCCCCTCGGTCTCGGATGGGGTGACGACGCAAGTTGGCACCGCCACGCTCGTTGGGCTTGACGAAGGTGAAGGGGAAGGGGTCGACGTGGACCCGGTCTGCGTCCCGCCGCACGCCGCGACCGCCGCCGCGTAGACGGCGCCCAGGCCGGCGAGCATCATTCGTCGCCGCGAGATCGTCGCCGCCAGCAGCCCGTCGAGGTGGCTCATCCGGTCGAGTATCGGCCCGGAAGCTGGGAGTTGGCTGCGACCACCCTGGGGGCGTTACTCACACGGCATTCCAAGCCTCTTTTGAGGTACAGCGGAGAGGATTGTGCGCAGGCGTCGGGGCGTTTTCTCCACTTCCGGCAGGTACGGGCAGAGTCCGGCATATGGAGGCGTTGCATGATCGGAAACCAGGCTCATGCGTATACGGCATCGCTGCCGGAAGACAGCGCTCGCCATCACGACCGCGGTGAGTTAGGGGTCTGGTTCTTCCGGGCG
>VBJE01000291.1:0-2459 GCA_005879675.1 Chloroflexota bacterium | reverse complement strand
CGCGGTGGCGAACGTGTCGGCCTCCGTCGCCGACGTGCTCGGCACGTCCACGTTCCTGATATTCGTCATGATGCTGGTCGTCACGCCAGTCCGCACGATCACGGGCTGGCGCTGGCACCTGATCCTCCGCCGCGACTACGGAATCGCGATGTTCTTCACCGCCGCCACGGACATCACGCTCGCGGCAACGACGACCGGCGACACCTTTCCGGGCAGCGTGCTCACCCGCGTGGGCGGCCATACCTTCTTGCTCGCGGGCACGCTGTCGACCCTGCTCCTGGTTCCGCTTGTGATCACGGCCAACCGGCCGGCCCAGCAGTGGCTGGGCAGGCACTGGAAGTCCGTGCAGCGCCTCACCTACGTCGTCTGGGGGACCGTCTTGATCCACCTCTTCCTGCTGTTCGGCCTGACCACGATCTTTCTCTTCGCCCTCGCGGTGAGCGCACCGCTCGCCTTCATGCGCATCCCGCCGGTGCGGCGGTGGTGGGACTCGGCGAGGCGAGCCGGGCGCCATCGCGCGTTGCGGGCCGTCTGCACGGTCGTGATGGTCGCGGTGTTCGCCGCCGGTTTCGTCCCGCTGGTCCAGGAGCTCGCAGCCAAGGGGAGTGCCGCCTTCGTGCAGCAGCCCGTCCTTGATTGACCGCCCGGCGCGCAGGCGCCGCGCCAAGCAGCTGATGGACGGAGTCACCGTGGCCTGCGTCGCGGTCGCCATCGCGATCGGGACGGGCCAGCTGGTGAAGGAGGGCGTGCAGGAGTTCATCTACAGGCCGCCCGGCGTGGGCTCGTCGGCGTCGAAAGCCGACACCTCGACCGGCGCCGCCGAGGCGCAGCCGCCGCAGATCGCAGCGATCATCCCCACCCCCGGACCACCGGTCCCATCGCCCTCGCCTTCGCCGATCGAGCGCAGCCGCGGTCACCATGCCGGCCACCACGGTTAGGCGGCGCGTCTCTCTCGCGCTGCTCATCGCGCTCGGCTTCTACGCCCTGAGCGACATCCTGCTGTGGCAGAGGATCTTCGAGGCCCATGAGCTCTCGTTGTTCGATCCCGAGTACCAGACCGGGCACGTGGCGATCCTCGTCGGCATGATGGCCGTCGGCGGTGTGCTGCTGCTCGAGTCGGGGCTGTGGGCGCTGTGGTATCAGGGCGCGCTGTACACGCTCGCGTTCGGAGGCGTCGAGGACGTCCTGTACTACTGGCTCGACGGCAAGGCGATCCCTGGCGTGCTCCCGTGGCTGGATCGCTCGCGCCTCATCTTCGTGCGGCCGCTGCCGGGCGATGTGACCAACGTCGAGCTGCTCGCCTCCGCGGCTTTCTGGGTCGCGCTGTGGCTCTCCGTGCTCGTGTTCGTCCCGCGCATCGCGGCGCGCAGGTCAGCCGCCTGAGCCGATGACCAGGATGACGTTGCCGACCTTCTGCTCGGTCTCCACGTACCGGCTCGCCTCCACGACCTGCTCCAGCGGATAGGAGCGATCCACCACGGGTCTGAATCGCCCGCTCTCGATGAGCTCTTTGAGGAACAGCACGTCCTGCTTCGTGTAGCGAGGCGGGATGGAGAAGATCACCTTCTTGTCGCCGAACCGCGAGCTCCAGACGGCCCGCAGTAGATTGCCCAGGCCGTCGGTGGCCAGGTATCTGCCGCCCGGCTTCAGCGAGGGCGCGCACCGGGTGAACGATTCCTTGCCGACGGCGTCGAAGATGACGTCGTAGGCCTGCCCGTTCCTGGTGAAGTCCTCGCGGGTGTAGTCGATGACCCTGTCGGCTCCGAGAGAGCGGACCAGGTCAAGGTTCCTGGTGCTGGTGACGGCGGTCACGTCGACGCCGAAGTGCTTGGCCAGCTGCACGCCCGCGGTCCCGATCGCGCCCGACGCGCCGTAGACAAGGATGGTCTGAGGGGGCGTAAGGCGAGCCAGACGGAGAGCCCAGAGCGCGTTCAGCCCGCCGTCGCAGATCGCCGCCGCCTCCTCGAAGCTGAGGTTGGCCGGCTTGTGGGCGATGCGGGCGCTCTCAGGCAGGCAGATGAACTCCGCATGGGCTCCAAACCTGAACCCCGACGAGCCAAACACCGCGTCGCCGACGGCAAACTCGGTGACCGACGATCCGACGGCGGCAACCTCTCCCGCCAGCTCGCTGCCGAGGATGGGTTGCCGGGGCCGGCGGACGCCCGAGACCAGCCGGCTGAGGAGCATGACCGCTGGACCGCCCTTGCGGTTGGCCTCGCGGGTGTGCACGTCACCGCGTGTGACCGCCACCGCGCGCACCTTGATGAGGACCTCGTCATCTTTCGGCTCGGGCCGCGCGACATCCGCGATGCGAAGCACGTCCGGGGGGCCATAGCGGTCGTAGACGACGGCCTTCACGCCCTGAACCTTAGGACCGCCGGGAACGCGATGATGAACGCGGGACCATGAAGGTCGGCGACTTCGAAATCACCAACCGGATCGGGCTCGGCACCAACCGG
>VBJE01000290.1 GCA_005879675.1 Chloroflexota bacterium | reverse complement strand
GCCACGCACCTGCGCCTGGCCGCCCAGCTTGCCCTCGGTGCCGACTTCGCGCGCCACGCGAGTCACCTCGCCTGCGAACGCGTTGAGCTGACCGACCATCGTGTTCACGGTCCGCGCGGTGGTGAGGAACTGGCCCTGGAGCGGACGGCCGTCGATCTCCAGGGGCATCGTTTGCGAGAGGTCGCCCTTGGCTACGGCGCTGATGACGCGCGCGATCTCGGTGTTCGGGCGTGCGAGGTCCTCGGCAAGCTCGTTGACCGCTTCCAGCGTCGTCGCCCATCCGCCGCCCGCGCGCCGGGGCGCCGACTTCCGGACCTGGCCTTCTTTTCCGACCTGGCGTGTCAGGCGGCGGATCTCGCGCTCGAGGCGCTCATTGGCCTCGATGATCGAGTTGAACGCGGCGGCGACCTTGCCCGCGGATCCCGACCAATCGTTGGGAAGGCGCGCCGAAAAGTCGCCGCGCTGCACGGCCTCGAGGACGCGAAGCGTGACTTTGGTGTCGATCGCGCCGGCGCCGTTCATGTGATCGTTGCTTTTGACTGCGGTCCTGGTCGGCATGTCTCCCTTCCTCTCCGGTTATTCGTTCGTGGCGCGACTCACAGGCTGAGCGGTACCCAGAATTCGATCTTCGTGCCGGCCCCGGGCTCGCTTTCGATGCGGCACCAGCCGCCCGCGAGCTGCGCGCGCTCTTTCAGCGCAACGAGGCCGATGTGTCCCAGCAGGCGCTCTGACTCGGCGACGACAAACCCCGTGCCGTCGTCCCTGACCTCGACGCGCAGGCCTCCGTCGGCCTCTTCCGCCACGACGGTGACGTGGGTCGCGTGGGCGTGCTTCTCGACGTTGGTGAGGGCCTCGCCGACGTTCTTGACGACGATGCCCTGGATCGCCGGCGTTATCGAGTCGGGAAGCCGGCTGTCGATGTGGCCTTCGATCCCGGCGCGGATGCGGAGCGACTCGAGGCGCTCGGTGATCGCCTCGCGAAGGTCGCTCGGCAGCTGCAGGGGTTCCGGGCTGACATTGACGAGCAGCCGGCGGAGCGAGTCTTCGACCCTCCGCAGCGTCAGCCGGAGCTGGTCGAGCTGCACGGGCTGGCGGCTGCCGGTGCCGTTCGCGTCGGCGCGAATGCGTTCCAGCTGCAGCTCGGCGCCGGTCAGGAGCTGGAGCGAGTCGTCGTGGAGCGCATTCGCGAACCTCCGTCTTGCCTCGTCGCCGCCGGCGGCGATGTTGTTGAGCAGGTGGCGCCGGGCCGCCATCGCCTCTTCAAGGCGGACGGCCGTCTGCCCGAGCTCGTCTTCCGACTCCTTGTACTGCCACAGCAGGCCGGCGGCTGCGCCGACCAGCCGCAGCACCCAGAGGTCGTGGGTGGTGAATCCGCGCTCCGAGTCGTAGACCACGACCGCCCCGATCCGGCGCTCCCCCGCTCGCCAGGAGGCGGCGATCGAGTTGCGCACGTCGGCGAGGCCGGCCTCGCGCCATAGGGTGTCGAGGCCGGGCGCGGTCCCTTTCGTGAGCTCGAGGTCGTCGGCGAAGATCACTCGCTCCACGACCCCTTCGCCCCGCGCGCCGAGCTGCAGCCGCAGCTCGTGTACGGGCGAGTCGTCGGCGAAGCCGAAGGGCGCTGGTTGAAGGACCAGGGCGCCGCGTGGCCCGAGCCGCCAGAAGGCCGCGCGAGCGGCGCGCACCTGCTCGGCGATCGTCGCGCTGAGACGGCCGAAGAACTCCGGCAGGTCCTCGTCCGAGTCGAGGTAGGAAGAAACCGCCGTCAGGGCGGCCAGGGCAGACTCTTGCGATCGCTCGAGATGGGCTCCAGTGCGCCTCGGCCGTGCGCGCCGGACGTCATCGAGGGTCACGTCGCCTCCCAGCGGCAGCGCGACTGATTCCACTTTTCCCCCCAGGCGCGATTTTTCGATCTAAATCAAATCGCCTCGGGGCACAGGCCGTCACCGTACAAGTGAGGTAGATCTGACCGCCAGAGCCTCGAGAAAGTGGTGTGCCCGCCTCTTGCGAGGCAGGCACGTCTAAGAAACGCGCCGGGAACCGGTCGTACCGGCGTTCCGGGAAGGAAAAAAGAACCGGGCCCGCGCGTTGCGGACCCGGTCTCTGTCGCTGTCGCTTAGCGCCGTCGCTTGCGAAGCCCGAGGGCGCCGAGCAAGAAGAGGATTCCGCCCGCGATGCCGCCCGCGATGGGCGCACCGGTGGCAGCCAGGACCTGGCCGCCCGAGCTGGCGGTTGCGCCGGACACACCGCCGCCGGCGGACGTTCCGCCGCCGCTGGTCCCGCCACCGCTGACGGTCGGGGTCGAGACCTGGTTGCTGTTGGCGCTGGGCGCGCTGCCCTGCGTCTGGCTGACGGTCGGGGTCGACGCCTGGTTGCTGTTGGCGCTGGGCGCGCTGCCCTGCGTCTGGTTGACGGTCGGAGTCGACGCCTGGTTGCTGTTGGCGCTGGGCGCGCTGCCCTGCGTCTGGTTGACGGTCGGAGTCGACGCCTGGTTGCTGTTGGCGCTGGGCGCGCTGCCCTGCGTCTGGTTGACGGTCGGAGTCGACGCCTGGTTGCTGTTGGCGCTGGGCG
>VBJE01000289.1 GCA_005879675.1 Chloroflexota bacterium | reverse complement strand
CTGCCCCCCAGCCAGATCGGTGGCCCACTCGGGCGAACGGGTCGGGGCTGCAGCTCGAGGCCGGGCTCTTCGTTCCGCCACAACCGCTGGCAGCGTTCGATGGCGGTCAGCATCGCCCCGACCCGACGATCGCTCGGAACGCCAAGCGCCGCAAGCTCGGCGTGTGTTCCCGGGAGCTCGGCGCCGGGACCGATTCCCACCACGACGCGGCCTTTCGCGATGCGGTCGAGGGTGGCCAGGGCGTGCGCGAGTGATAGGGGGTGCCGAAGCAGCGGCAGCAAGACGGCTGTACCGAGCATGACCCGAGTCGTTGCGCCAGCAACGCCGGCCAACAGGGTCAAGGGCTCGCCGCGTGGACGCGCCAGCAGCGAGTCGCCGACCCACACCGAGTCGTAGCCGCTCTTTTCGGCCTGCCGCCCTGCCTCGATGACAAAGTTCAGGTCACTCTTCGCCCACAGCAAGGCCTCCCGAGACGGGAGTAGAAGCCCAGTTTCGGTTGACTGGTTCGGCGTCAAGACATTGCCGGGACCCGGGGCAGCTCCTCTATGGCGGCATCGATCCGCGACTGCGAGAGCTCGATGTCCTCCAGCTTGCCGGCGAAGTACGCGTCATACGCCGACATGTCGAAGTGGCCATGTCCGGAAAGCCCAAACAGGATGGTCCGCTTCTCGCCGGCCTGCCTGGCCGCCTCCGCCTCCTCAACCACGGCCCGCAGGGCGTGGGCCGCCTCGGGAGCGGGCAGGAAACCTTCGCAGCGCGCAAAGCGCACAGCTTCGGCGAAGCACTCGTTCTGCTTGTACGCGCGGGCCTCGACGACTTTGTGGTCGACGAGCGCACAGAGCGATGGTGCGTCCCCGTGATACCGCAATCCGCCGGAATGAATCCGATCCGGTATGAAGCTGTGTCCAAGGGTGAACATCTTCACGACGGGGCCCATTCCGACCGCGTCGCCGAAGTCATATGCGTAAACGCCGCGCGTGAGCGTCGGACACGCCGCGGGTTCCGCGGCAACGAAACGCGTCTTCGGCATCCGACCCTTCAGCTTGTCGCCGATGAACGGATATGAGAGGCCGGCGAAGTTGGACCCGCCGCCCACGCATCCGATCACGACATCCGGGTACTCACCCGCCATCTCCATCTGCTTCTTGGCCTCGAGTCCGATGACTGTCTGATGGAGGAGGACATGGTTGACGACAGATCCGAGGGAGTACTTGGCGTCCTCGTGAGTGGCCGCGTCCTCAACCGCTTCCGAGATCGCAATGCCGAGGCTGCCAGGAGAGTCGGGGTCGTCCTTCAAGATGCCGCGGCCTGCGTTGGTCAGATTGGTGGGAGAGGCGTGCACAGTCGCGCCCCAGGTCTCCATCATCGCCCGCCGATACGGCTTCTGCTCGTACGACACCTTGACCATGTAGACGGTGACCTCGAGCCCGAACAGCGCGCCCGCAAACGCGAGCGCCGAGCCCCACTGGCCGGCCCCGGTCTCCGTGGTCAGCCGCTTCACGCCCTCTTTGGCGTTGTAGTAGGCCTGCAGCACCGCCGTGTTGGGGTTGTGCGAACCCGCGGGAGAGACTCCTTCGTACTTGAAGTAGATGTGCGCCGGTGTGTCCAGCGCCTTCTCGAGGCGATCGGCCCGGTAGACCGGGCTTGGCCGCCACATGCGGTAAACCTCTCGCACCTCGTCCGGGATCTCGATCCAGGGTTCGGCTGACACCTCCTGCGCGATGATCGCCTGCGGAAAGATGGGCGCCAGGTCGGCCGGGCCCATCGGCTGCAGGGTCTGCGGGTTCAGGTAGGGTGCGGGCGGCGCCGGCATATCGGGCAGGATGTTGTACCAGCGCTCGGGGATGTCGTTTTCGTTCAGCAGGATCTTCTTGGTCACGGGCTCCCAGCCTCCTGAATCCGTTGGAAGGCGCCTCTCCGGAAAGAGT
>VBJE01000288.1 GCA_005879675.1 Chloroflexota bacterium | reverse complement strand
CTGTACGTGACCGAGAACGGTGGCGCTTACGGCGGAGACCTGGTCGACGAGGACGGCCGCGTGCGCGACCCCGAGCGCACCGCGTACATCCTCCGCCACCTCGACGCCGTCGCCGGAGCGATCGCCGAGGGCGCCGACGTCCGCGGCTATTTCCTGTGGTCGCTGCTCGACAACTTCGAGTGGGCGTGGGGTTTTCAGAAGAGGTTCGGCATCGTGCACGTCGACTACCAGACCCAGGCACGCACGATCAAGGACAGCGGTTTTGCCTATGCGCGTTTCATTCGGGAGCTTGCGCCCGGCGGCACGCGGCTAAGAGTCGGCTGGAAGTCGCTTCCTGAATAGTCGTCCGGTGCCGGCGCGCTTGCGCTCGCCGGCCATACGCCTGGCCGACGCCTCGTTTCGGGGATCCGTATACTGCAAACGTTCCTGGACTGAGTCGAGGGCGACGAGTCCTCGCGGTTGCCGGCCATCGTTGGCAGTAGCCTTCTTGGCCCTTCCGCTTCGCGGACACTCCACTAGGAGGAGACGCAATGCCCAAAACCACGACCGATCGTTTCGTCACCGCATTCAACGCCCACGACGAGAAGGCTCTCAATGAGCTTCACGCCGACGACATCAAGTTCAACGCGCCGGGCGGCTTCAAGGCCACCAACGCCAAGGACGCCACCGCCTTCGCCATGACATGGCTCAAGGCGTTCCCGGACGGAAAGATGAAGGTCCGCAGCGAGATCACGAGCGGACCCTGGGTCGTCCAGGAGATCCTGATGGAGGGCACCCACACCGCCCCACTCGAGAGCCCGAGCGGCACCATCGCGCCGACCTACAAGAAAGTGGTCGGCTACGGAGTGCAGCTCCTCCGCGTCGAGAACGGAAAGATCGCAGAGGCTCGCATCTACTTCGACCAGCTCGACCAGATGAAGCAGCTCGGTCTCATTCCGACGCCGGCGACGGTCTGAGCATCAACTTCGGACCCGGCCCCACCGCGGGGCCGGTCTTTTTTTGCCCGCGCGCTATTTTGGTGGCTGACGTCGTCCCGCTCGCGGCCCGTACGATGCCGTGGTGCTCAAGGGGGATAACCACGTGACCGACCTCAGGATCGTCTTCGTCACCTCGCATCTGCCTCGACACTGTGGCATCGCGACTTTCTCGGCCGATCTGATGGCCGCGGTGCGCGCCGCCGATCCACACGTCCGGTGCCGCGTGGCCGCTATCGACGAGCCCAATGAGGTCCGGCCGTATGGCGGCGAGGTGCGCTGGCGCATCAAGCAGGGGGACGCCAGGAACTACCGCGCGGCGGCTGAAGCGATCAACGGTTCCAACGCCGACATCGTCAACGTGCAGCACGAATTCGGCCTCTACGGGACATGGAAGGACGACGTCTATGACGATCACCTGCGTCCCTTCCTTGAAGCTCTGCGAAAGCCGGTCGTCACCACCCTGCACACTGTGCCGCCCGATCCGACGCCCTCGATGCGCGAGGCGATCCGCTCGGCGGCCCGGCTCAGCGACGCAATCGTCGTGATGGCCGAAGCGGCGGCAGGCATCCTCGCCGCCAGGTACGACATCGCCGAGGCGCCGGTGGTGATACCGCACGGCATGCCCGCGATTCATCCCCACGGCCGCGTCCGGATGAAGCAGAAGCTTGGCGTGCCGGGCAGAACCATCATCTCGACCTTTGGCCTGGTCGACCCGCGCAAGGGCATCGAGTTCATGATCGAAGCGATGCCGGCGGTCGTGGCGAGCCACCCCTCCGCCCTCTACGTGGTCGCGGGTCAGACGCACCCCGAGCTGCGCCGGCACGAAGGGGAGACCTACCGCAATCACCTGGTGGAGACCGTCGAACGGCTCGGCCTCGAGAACAACGTCTCCTTCATCGATGAATACATGGCGCAGCGGGACATCATCGATCTGCTCCTGGCGAGCGACGTCTATGTCACGCCGTATCTCGACCCGAGGCAGATCACGAGCGGCACCCTCGCCTACGCGCTCGGGGCCGGAAAGGCGATCGTCTCGACTGAGTACCTGCACGCCCGCGAAGCCCTCGCCGGCGGCCGCGGGATGCTCGTCCCGTTTCGAGACTCGCCCGCCCTCGCCGATGCGGTGACCTCGCTGCTCGAGCAGCCCGACCGCAAGCAGGCACTCGAAACCGCCTCCTACGCGTACGCCAGCGACATGTCATGGCCGCGGACCGGGGAGCACTGGCTGGCGCTGATGCGACTGGTGGCGTTCTCTTCGGGCGCAAGGTCGGCCTGGTCGGCGGCGTGAGCGCGGTCAGGGCTGAGGACGTGCTCGCGCACCGTCTCGACAACAACCCGATCCTTACGAGCGCGGACGTGGCACCGTCGCAGGCCGCCCTCGAGGTGGTTTCCGTTTTCAACGCCGCCGCGGCCCAGGTCGGAGACGAGACGATCCTGCTCTTGCGTGTCGCGGAGCGCCCCCGCGCCATGACCGGCCTTCTGGCCCCGACCGCGCGGATCCTCGACCTTGACGCCCCGCACGAGAGGCTCACGCCTGTCCCCCCGGGCACCATGGGTGAGGATGTGATCGGAATCGCGTTCCTGGATCCGGCGACGGAACCTCCCCGCGTGGTCGTCGCCTACGTTCGCAAGGATCTGCCCGGACTCGACGTGAGCGATCCGAGGTCGATTCAGGTGACCAAGCCCCCCAGCCAGCCGGGCGCGCGGGGGGAGGTCAGGGATTACCTGACGCAGATATCGCATCTGCGCGTGGCTCGCAGCACCGACGGGGCGCACTTCGCCGTCGATCAGCTCCCCGCGGTTGCGCCCGCGGACGCATTCGAGGAATACGGCTGCGAGGACCCTCGAGCCACGCTGATCGACGGCGTCTGGCACATCACCTACGTCTCCGTTGGCTCAGTCGGCATCACGACAAGCCGGCTGACCACGACCGACTTCAGGTCCTTCGAGCGTCGCGGGCTCATGTTCCTGCCTGACCACAAAGACGTCGTCCTCTTTCCCGGCCGCGTGCAGGACCGCTATGTCGCCTTGACGCGCCCCATGCCGGCGTCCTTCAATCGCGTGCTCGGAATCTGGATCGCATTTTCGGATGACCTCGTGGGATGGGGTGGCCACCGCCCGCTTGCGCTCCCACGTCCCGGCATGTGGGACGGAGTGCGCACCGGCGCGGGCACGGTCCCGTTTCGCGTCCATGAAGGCTGGCTCGAGCTCTACCACGGCGTCGACTCCGAAGGCCAATACGCGATGGGCGCGCTGCTCCTCGACGCCGAGGATCCCGCGCGGGTCATCGCCCGTTCGCCAGAACCCATCCTCACCCCTGACCACGACTACGAGCAGTCGGGTTTCTATCGCAACAC
>VBJE01000281.1:2127-6652 GCA_005879675.1 Chloroflexota bacterium | reverse complement strand
CAACCGGCAGAACATCCTCGATCTTGTCGCGGATCGGCAATACGCAGATCTGTGCGATCTCGGTTGCGACGATGGCGAATGGACTGCAGTCGTAGCCCGTCACGCCAAAGCCGAGCGAATTTATGGAATTGAGATCGTGCCTGAGCGGGCACGTCTAGCACGCTCGCATGGCATTGACGTCGCCGAGTCAGACTTGATGAAGCCCTTTCCCTACTCGGATGAAAGCTTCGATCTGGTGCATGCCAACCAGGTCGTCGAACACGTTGGGGACATCGACCACTTTTTCGCTGAAACTCGCCGGGTGCTGCGAGTCGGCGGCGTCGCCGTAATCTCTACCGAGAATGGAAGTTCATGGCACAACATTTTCGCCGCGGTGATGGGATGGCAGATCTTCTCATTGACCAATGTCTCGAAGCGTCGCCAGGGGCTCGGTAACCCGTTGGCGATGCACCGTGGGAGTCACCTAGAGCTTGAGACATGGACGCACAAGACAATCTTTAATTACAGGGGGTTACTTGAGGTGCTAGAGGTTCATGGGTTCGAGGTCATTCAGGCAACCGGTGCGGGCTATCACCCCTTGCCCGCCTACCTAGGGCGCTTGGATCGTCGAAGATCTCATTTCATAACAATGAAAGCTGCCAAGACTGGCCCGTAGCGATATCGATCCCTGATTGTTTCCTGTCGCGTTGGTTACTCTAGTCGCCGCCGCAGAGCCATCGCTAGGCGCTGAAGCACCATCGTCGCGAGTAGCGCGATGCACGCAATCGCTGATACTAGTTGGGCGCCGCGAACCCACACGTCGTATTTGTACTCTGCGGAGAACTTCGTCGGTCCCGCCGGCAAAAGCCACCCGTTAAGCAGACCGTCAACCAGTACATGCGTACCGCCTGACGCAGTCCAAGCAGGATGGGCGCTCTCGTGAAGAATTGCGAGTTGTTGACTTGCCGCCTCAGATGACGGTGCATCGGCTATTAGCATGAATTCGGGCACTGACGGAACCTCTACGACGTGCACGTCTGCATATCGATTAATTGTGTCGGTATTAGGATAGTTTCCATCGGCATACAGATATAGTCGGACTGAGGTTGTGCCCTGATCCGGCGATATTGCAGCTTGGAATGATGACCAGCCGAGCCTCGAAGGGAGGTCAGGCATGGCGGCACATCGATTGGCGCCGATTTCCCACATGCACAGTCTCGGCGGCGCGCCTCGGACGTGCTGGACTTTAAGTGAAATGACCATGGAACCGCCTCGCCAACTGAGCAGCTGGCTCTCACAGGCGCTATCGCGCTCTGCGGAAAGCTCAAGGGCGGGAAGACGGTTTGGAGCTCCGGCCGGTACCACTTGTGCATTCAGGTGCGGTGGCAACTGCGCAGGAGCGGCATTACAGTTTCCCACCGGGTCCCATAAGCCCTGCGAAAAATCGCCGTTGACGATCGCGGTCCGCGCGGGGACCGAGACAGTGACTGCTGATTGGTTGCTCGGCTCATATACCGCCTGCGCGCCTGACAATCCTTCTGTATATCTACCCCGATGGTCAAGTGCCGTGAGCTTGGACGCATCCAGCTGCGCTAATCGGTAGGTACGACCCGACCTGGTTTCGGGTTGCCATACGAGCTCGTTTCCGATCTGTGGCCAGAGTTCGAGGGGCGGCGCTTGAATCGCGCTCGCAATTCCCTGAATCGGTGAGGCAGATACAAGCGCTGTACCGACAGGAAAGAACGACAACGTCCGCAGGTCGGGCGTGAGCGTGTTGACTGTTACGAATTCGTTTGCATATTCCGTCTCGCTTAGGGGGCTGGAAAGCATGTACAACTCCAGCTGGCCGATTTGGCGCACAAGGATGAAATTCGGTGCCACATGGAGTGCGCTTGAAATATCGGCGGGCGACGCCACTGAGATCACCCGAGCATGTGATTGGGTGTCTAGGTCCCGCCGCAGTAGAACGAGGGGCGCATCTAGTGTCCTGACCAGGCTCTCAGCTTGGTGCCAGTCGTGACGCAGGAAAGCCTGGGCCGTCAGGTTTACTGCCCCAATCAATTGTTGCGAAGTTGAGATGTAGGCTTGCTCGTTCGGGATAAGAACGCGTCGCCGGAAAAGCTCCGGTATGAAACCCTCGTTGCCGTAATAGCCCCACGAATACGGCATCTGATAGAAGTCGTCCGGAGGCATTACCAGGACAGCCCCCTTGGTCGGGAGGCCGTCAACGAAGCTCGCCATTTGTGGCCAATATGAGGGGAGGCGGATATGAGCAGGCGGTAATAGTGGCCGGCTATCCGGGACAACCGCGCCGGTGTAAACCGGAAAACCAATGAGGATCACGGTCGCAACAATCGCCGGCAGCGCAATGAGGCGACCGGTCGATATTGACGGCATGTGTCGGGCTATCAGGTCGTCGACGAGCCTCCTCTTCACGTTGGCTTCGAGCACAACGGCTATGAGGATCCCGTAAATCAATGCGGCGAGCATCAGGAATCGGCCTGGCTCTCTGAGTAGCCACCCCAGTGGCAGGCCATAAAGACGATCGAAGATAACGTTGCCTGGAGGATTTGTTCCGGTGCTGAGCAGTACCACAATCAGCGCCACTGAAGCCAAAGGCAGAACGAGCCGCATCCTTCGCTCGCCACCCGGAGCCACAGAATCAGTCCCCTTGCCCAGAGCTAACGCGCCGAACGCGGCGGCGGGAATCACGAATCGAAGAATGGAAAGGGGTAACGAATCGAACTTGTCGGCATACGGAAAATACTCGGGATGTACCCAGCCCCACGACGTATTCAGCCAGAAAGCGTTCAGAAGCGTTGCGCGGCCTTCCGTCCACGTCCAACACGCGAGGGTTGCAAGCTGGTTGTCATGCAAATCCAGCAGGTGAATCACGGCCGGCACGATCCAATACGCTGAGATCGCAAGCGTTAGAGGCACGGACAAGAGCAGCGAGGTAAGGCTGCGGATTCCACTCGCGCTGCCATTGAGCCAACCAGTCAATAAGGCCGCACCTACCGCGACGCCGATGATCATTCCGACAAGCGGAGGATTGAGAAACGTATATCCAAGAACACGGACAGAGATCCCCTGCCCACAAACATAAGGATTGCCGGGATCCCTGCAAGCAATCCCATTGCAGCCATGTAGTTGGGATAGGTGATCACGACGCTGGTCACGAATGGATTGAGTAGATAGATCGCAGAGCCCACTGCGGCATTGAGCGGCTTGATCCCAAACGCTGCCATGAGCGCCAACGCACTCAGACCTGCAAAGACAAAAAGGATCGTGTACCAGATTCTCTGGGCCAGACCCGGATCCCCGCCTAGGGCGTGCACTCCCATGAGAACAACCGCCCATGGAAGGCTCAGCTGCAGCTGGGACGGTTCCCCTAAATTCGAGCCAGACCAAACCCACGGCTCGAATACTCGAGCCGCCCAGGCCGTGCCGTCGGGGGGTGTGATATCGCCGGTACCGATGGTCGTCCCCGGTTTGAACCACGACTGTATGACGACCGCGGCTGGTACTGCGATGCCAATGGCCGCAACGATCCAAGGTCGCCTGGCCAAAGCAACCAAAGTGCCAGATTGGACTTGGCGTGTCGCGTCTCGGAGGAGAACGTGCGTCCAGCCCAAAATGCAGGCGAACCCGAACGCGACCAATGCCACGAGGGCCAGGCGGTCGGCCAGCGGGCCCGAAGGCAGTACCCCCAGGCTCAGCACCGCGAAGACACCGGCCAGGGCACTCACTCTTTGAGTGCGGGCAAGCCCGGAGGGTATGCCAGGCAGGACGTGCGTCCGGACAAGGTCGACGACGTTTGTTCTGGGCAATGGCAACTAGGAGTTCAATTAACCTGCAGGCGCGGCCTGGTTGCAATATCTGAGCGCCGACAGACGGGTTGGGATCGAAAGGGGTTTCATCGGGTGATGCGAACGATGTCCAGAAAATGAGCGTGGGAGACCGTAGTCAGTCGCCGATATCGACCAGGCTTGCTCTCAAGCTGGGCCGGCATTCCTGGCTCCATTCCCTGGTGGCATCGCTGCGGCTTTACCCGATCGCAGAGGTCATTCTCCGAGTTGTGCCGCTTTCGAGACGGCTCCGTCCGAGTGGGCTGGTATATCGAGTCAGCTCCTTGGACCAGCTCAGCAGTGAGTATGAAATGTTCGTTCATGAGTCTTACCGGCCAGCCTTGGGCGAGGAGCCCGTGCGAACGTTCATAGATCTTGGCTGCAACGCAGGATGGTTTGCGCTGTGGTTGACGTCGACCGATCCTACGCTGAACCGCCAGGGCCTGCTGATCGATGCGCATCCTAAGATGGTCCAAGAAGCGCGCTGGCATATTGAGCGAAACGGTCTGAAGAATTGCTTTGTTGTGCACGGCGCCGTGGGATTGCAACCAGGCCAGGTCTGGAGTAGTTTCTACGTCCACCCATCCAGTTCAGCGTCGTCTGTGCTGCCGTATCAGCCTGGCAGGCAAGTCCTGGCCAAAGGCAGAATCAGGGAGACTGTCGTCAGAGCGGTATCGGTGGCTGATGAGTGGCGCAGC
>VBJE01000281.1:0-2024 GCA_005879675.1 Chloroflexota bacterium | reverse complement strand
GTAATCGAGTGGCACAAATGGTGTACCTCGCTAGCAGAGTTAGATGACCTCTTGAAGGCAATCGGTTTTGATCGAAAGGCTGATTATGACGAAAACAAGGTTGCTGGCATTGCTGTATACCGCAATGCGACCAAGCTTTTCGACCAGGACCTGACAGGGACATGAAGTCAGGGCGAGGTCTCGCCTATCCCTTGGCGCTGGGAAGCAGCGTTCGCTTGCAAGGGCGCATCAAAGAGTGCGCCGAGTTAATCGACAGTGGCGATCGGTTGCTCGATATCGGGTGCTCGTCCGGCTGGCTCGCCGACGTCGCTCTGCGAAAGGGCTACCACCATTACGTGGGCGTAGACAGGCTGATTCATGGACCTCGGCGAAACGAGAACGGTGCCGCTTTCGTTGAAGGTTCAGTGCTCGACCTGCCATTCAGGAGTGAGTCCTTTGATGCGGTTTGTTTGTTTGATGTAATCGAACACCTGCCGAGAGCTTCAGAGGATCGAGCGTTGCGGGAGGCTCATCGGGTCCTTTCACGCGGCGGTCGGCTGTACTTTTCGGTCCCGTATGCCAGCGCGATTCATGCACCATTGGATCCTGTCTGGATGCTTGGCCATCGGCACTATCCACGGGCGAAGGCAAGGCGCCTACTCGAGCGAGCCGGCTTCAACGTGGATCGAATGTTCGTGGCGGGAGGGACTATCGAGGCGCTAGACCACATCCGATTGCTGGTCTATAAACATGTACTGCGCCGTCAGCGACCACAAGTCGGTTGGATCGACATAATGATCGAGCGCTCTCACGGCAGGGACCATCGTCTGGGCATGTCGCTATTTGTGGTGGCGTCGCGTTGCTGATGGAGGTTCGTTCAAGAGCGTCCAAGCCTGATCCGATACGTACACCCATCTCGCGGGATGAATCAAGCATGTGTGACCCCAAGATTGGGAGAGGGCGACGATTGGTCGCTAGTTGGCGGGTTGTTCGCGTTGGCGACTCTTCATACGCCGTCGTCAAGCTATGCCTAACGCAGTAGGCCTACGCTCGCCTCGTCGCCCTTAATCGCTAGCCTGATTGATGGCCCCCATTGCGGCCATTTCCCTTGCCGTGCCCTTTCGTCTTGCCGTGGCCGTTCCCGACGCCAGTGGCCACGTCAGCGTCTTCGGTCGTAGTGGCACTCGAGCTCTCGGCTTCAGCTGCGACCTGGCTATCTGCGTGGTTCTTGCCCTTCTTGGTCTCACCAACCGTCGCGCTGATGGCTGTTTGGGACGAGACCCCGAGCGAAGCGAGTATTCGCAGCACACCATTGCCGTGACCAGGGAATGGCCGGTTCGGGCACACCTTGCCGTGATCGTGATACCCGTAGCCCTTCACGCCGCAGTTGTTCGTGCTCGAGGCAAGCGTCGGTGAAGCAGCGAAAAACGACAACGGTAAAACTCCGCCGACGAATAACGCAGGGGTCACCCTGCGGAGAGTTTCGATGCTGACTACATTCATTGGCTTGCTCCAGGTCGTGTCATTACCGGCGCAAAACCCTTCTCTCGCACTCCCGACCTTAGCAAAGGGCTGTGAATGCCTGTCAAGCCCTTGGGTTCTCAGCCACAAGAACTGGAGATCTGGAGTGTACTGAGATCTGGCACCAGCTCAATTCAGCGAGTAGCCCGAACCCGGGACGAAGGTGTCATAGGCGGCTGAGCTGCTCGCGTCGCGGACCCAGACCGAGTATCTGTACGTTCCGGCCGGCAATCCGCTGGTCGTCCAGGCAAATGAGGTGGCGCTCGAGTAAGGCTGCACGATCGTCCAGCTCCCACCAGGAGCCAGAATCCAGAACTCATAGCGCGGGTTGGTGCAGCCCGAGGCGTTGGCCGTGATGGTGACGGTTGTGCCCACGCGTTGTGGGGAGGCCGGCGACGCGGACCCGGTCACTCCCGTGCATGGCGTCGTGGTCAGCGTGTAGGCGGTACCTGGGAAGAAGGTGTCGTAAGCGGCTGGGCTGCTGGCGTCGCGGACCCACACCGAGTAGCGGTACGTGCCCGCCG
>VBJE01000280.1:5851-6776 GCA_005879675.1 Chloroflexota bacterium | reverse complement strand
CAACCGGTGGCAGCAGCGAATATCAACACGACGGTGACAGGGATCAGCAGCAGAGCCGTGCCGGAAGTTGCACGCAGGCGTTGGCGCCACTCTGTCGAAAGCGGCAACTGAATCGATCGATAGGGTGCCGGAATTCCGCCCAATAGAAACAGCGGCAGCAGGAGGACCAGGAGCCAGACTCGCGCAGGGACTGACAGGTCGCTGAATTGGCCATATCCTGCCGCGGACTGCCCGCTCAGCGCGCAGACGGGGGCAGCCTGCTATTTCGGGCGTCATCCCACCAGACGCTGACGCTCGTCCTTCGACGCAATGTGGCGATTTTGAGCTGAGCTGTCAGTTCCCGCAATGACTGGCCCAACTCCTAGATTCGCTACTGCTCGGACGGATCGCGATGATATCAGGGACACATCAGCGCGCCCCCACGCCGCTCAGGAATCCCGGATTGGCTTCGCTGTGCGGCGCGGAAGTCGCCAAGTACCACGCTCAGCCACCAGAGGTTGCTCTTAACAGCGAACGACTTCGAACTCTGGTGGGCCGGGAGGGCTCCCGGCCCGCAGTTAACAAGCTCAGATCGAACTCAAATCCTCTCGATTCGCGTGACGAGAAAGCGCCCTTCTGCGGCCCGACCTCGTGCAATGAGGAGACCAGCACGCCTATGGGCACGAGAGGAACCTAGGAGGTAACTTGACCTGGTCGTGGCAGATTTGAATGTTAGGTACGAGCTGAGGGCTCTCGGCAAGGTCGGTGTGCGCGATGGTCGACTAACGTTCCCCGAAGTCGGCCATATGCCGGGCGTCTACTCGTTGAGGTTCAGCGGCTCGGAGGGCCTTACTGAGTACATCGGCGAGGCCGCCGATCTTGCGCGTCGTTGGTACTCATATGCGAGGCCGGGGCCGACACAACGCACAAACCTGCGATTGAACCC
>VBJE01000280.1:0-5814 GCA_005879675.1 Chloroflexota bacterium | reverse complement strand
AGAGCACAGACCTCGACCTTAACCAGCGATGGGCCCGGATCATGATTGAGGCGCACGCTCTCGAACGATCAGATGCTGTGGTGCGGCTCAACCTTTAATACGGGCGGCTGATGAGCGAGGATCGTCCCTAAACCGACCCAGCGGCGTCTGGCGCGCTAGACGGTTGCCGAAACCGTTGCGATCACGGGCGAGCAAGTTACATGCTCCGGCAAGGCACCGGCTAAGCGTTAGGCTGCAACCTCAGTGACTGATTTCTGGCATTGGCTCAGCGAGCCTCTCAACTTAACTGCCGTGGCTACGGGCGTCCTTGCCTTGTTAGCAGCAGTGGCGCTGATCGCCAACGTCTTCTTGACTGCAGCCACTTGGCGGGCAACCAAACTGCAGAACCGAGAACTTCGACTATTCGAAGAACAGCTCCTGCTCGCCCGGGAGCAGGCAAAGGCAGCCCGCGCGTTGGCTAAACCTGAGATCAGGGCCAACGTCACTGAGAAAACTGGCGGGTTCGTGGTTGGGGAGTTGGTCTGGTCGCATGGCACGTCGCCGGCTTACGAGATCGACGTTTGGGTGAAGCTCGCGGATGGTCGGCTCCTACTTGGACGACCTCGCTACATGGCACCCAGCGATCGACGTGTCGAGTTTGTTGCGGGCGAGGCGGCGGCATCAGCTTCCAAGTGCTCGTTTCCCACATTCGTCAGCACCTCCCCGCCGCCTGGTGAATATTGGTTAGGTGTCACCTGGCAAGCAGCGGAAGGAACGTTTTGGGGTTATAGCGTTCGCGTTATTGAGGAGCATCCTGGCGTCGATAATGAGGGCCGCGCAGTGACATTCGGCCAGCGTACGTTGCCTGGCCCCGACCCAGTAGCTCCGAAAGCAGGCTAGCCCGGACGCAATGTCTGTTGCTGCCCGCCGCAAACTGGTGCGTCAGGCCGCGGTTTGGCAAACCGTCGGTTATGGGTCTACTACGATTGCGGCGATGGCGACCACAAGCCTTCGGCGAACCATAGGCCGGCAATTATTCACCGGGACGGAAGTAGCACATCGCTTTCGCGCAGCCGGATCCCAAACCGAACTGAGCCATACCGAGGTCCAGGAACCGCAGGCTGGCTTACATTCGATAGCGCTCTCAGACTGGGAGCAACACCGTGCCAGCTCTGCATGTAGGCTTGCCTAAACGTATCGGTAGGGTGCTAATCATCAGGTTTCGGGCTCAATGGTTGCCCAAACTTATCGCTCCGACTCATGGCGTTCGGCTCTCACCGACCGCCAAATTCAGAAGGATCAGGCCGAACAGAAGGCCGCTGATTGTTAGTCCTAGCGTAGATCCAACGGCAAAAGCCACCATTACGTCCCTAGCCACGAATCCGTCCACCGACACTCCAACGACGGTGTCGACAAGAAGCACCAACAAGTTGAAAGCAGTCGAGAGAAGACAGTACTGCAGGGCGCGCCAACCAGCAAAAGTGCGCAGTGTGTTGGCAGCCGGTCGATCTGGAAATGCGACAAGGATTGCGAGCGTAGCGATAACGAGGCCGAGCAACGCGCTTGAAGCGCCAACTAATGCGACGAAGAGATTCGAGCTGCGGTCCGACGTTAGTTGCTCGGCCAGTAGGTATTTCCCAAAGGCGTGCATGACGAGAAGGAGTGCCGCAGCGGCGAATGGGGCGGCGAGAATTACGGTCGGCCAAGGCCATGCACGATGTGGCTGGTCTTGACGACTCACTTGTTATTGATCAGAGGCGCGGCTTCAACAGCAGTCTTTATACGTCCATGCCGATCAAGCTCGCGTCTCGCAGACAGAAGGGCTTCAAACGTCTCGTCATCATCGGTCCGGTGGCCGCCCTCTCGCGCTCTTGGAAGGCGCATGGTCACTTGGATACGTTGTCGGATGAGATCAATGTGCTCAATTCGCCCGCCTGCACTGATCCCGCTGACCTGGAAACCGTCGAAAGCCTCCGCTACTTCTGCAAGCCGCACGATGTCTTCAGTCGATATGTTTCCGAGAACACTCGAGCGGGCACCGCGGCCGCGTTTAGGAACGGTGATCTCCTGTCTGAGAATGATGCTGCCTGGTTGACCGCGGAGCTGAGTGAGCAGCCCTTCAAATGGACCCATCCGTGCGTTTATCTCATCTTGAACGCTTCCCGAGTTACGAAGCACCAGGTTGACAGAGCGGATGCCCTTCCAGTTTCGTAGCGCTCGACGACGTCCCGTTCATACAGTGCCGCGAACCAAACGTGCTGCTTTGCGCGCCGGGCCAGGAAGTCGACGAGGCCACTCGGCGATGGAGCGTGCCCGCCTTGGGCAAAAGCAGCAAACCCATCGTCCCAAATAGCCGTCTGGGCGAAATCGATCAAGTCTTGCTCGCGGCGCATCGTTGCAGGACTGGGTAGCTCCCCAGGTGCCCGAAGCCATGGTCGGTTCTCGTAGTCGCGCAGCCGAAGTAAGGACAACAATGTCGGGTTCTTTGAATCTCCCGCCTGCCGCACCAAAACGTCCGCGGCAAACTCGCCACGTGGAAGTTTGCGTTTCGGGTCATCAGGAAGTCCTGCAACAGCGCGTGCTGCGGCAACGCGATCGAAGGGAGGCCGGCCATCCACCGGATGCCAACGATAGAAAGTCAGGCGGCGTTCGAGGTCCGTCACATTGGCTCCTGCATCACGAGCATTGCGCTTAACACTCGATTAGACCCGCCATAGAGATTTCATTGAATACGCTTCACGTCGGGTCGTGCACGTCGCCTGGTTAACGGAAGATCGGTGCCTGGAAGCGACGTCAAGACCAGACCGAATACGACTCTGTTTAACTCGGAGACTGGAATGTTGAGCTGATCGGCGATCATATTGATTGAGATGCCACTATCGCGCGAGAGGCGCAGTACCTGTTCGAGCACCTGAGAGGTTTCACGCGGTTGGGTCTCCGGTTCGACCCGACGATATCCGGATTGCTGAATCTCAATGGCAAGAATTCGGTATTGCCAGTCGCTTAGCAGCCCGAGCTTGTGCATCCGGTACGCCAAAGCTGCTACTGAGACATTCCATCGGTGCTTGGCGGCAACTAGATGGCGAAGTTGTGGGTGTCGCGGCGCGTCAGCGAGCACATTTCCTCGCGGCATAAGGAAAGCTGACCCAAAAGTCTGTGCCTCCTGCTCCGTCTCGCGGGAATGCGCAAGTTCGATAGCCCAGTGAAGAACGAGATGACCCAATTCATGGGCAGCGTCCATGCGGCTGTGTTCCGACGACTTCCAGGTATTCAAGAACACGTATGGGGTGCCCCGATCCCAGAACGAGAATGCGTCCACCTCGGCGCACTCCTCTGCGAGAGAGAAGACACGGACCCCGTGGGCCTCGAGTAGATGAACCACATTCTTAATCGGGCGTTCACCGAGGCCCCACTCGTCTCGAAGGGCTTCGGCGGCTGCCTCTGGACCCTGACTTGACAGCCTAGGCAAATCAGGTTTCGGTAGGCGATAGTGTTGCTCAATCCACCTCGAGAGAGATACCGCAAAAATGGCGGAGCCGAAAGCCTGATCGCGCTGCCGCGCGCTCAGTGTGGACAGTGATCGGAAGGATGCACCGTGAAGCGACGGCTCCTCAAGGTCTCCTCCAAAGAAGAATTGAACCGGGAAATCCAGGGCTAGGCCTAGACGTCGAACTGTTGGTTCAGGAGGGTCGTAGGAGCCAGACAAGTATTCCGCGAGCATTCGACTCGAAATTCCCGCTGAATCAGCCAATGCAAGCTTCGTGAGCCCACGCCTGATTCGTGCAGTCTCTAGACGGCTGGGGTTAAATTGCCGGGCGGCCATCGCAGCCCTACCGCCGCTCGATGCTTATCTCCGCATCGGGTCCCGATTCGGGTATCGGACGAGCCACAGCCTGACCGGCAAGCGGGACCGGGGCCAAGATGACCCGCCGTTTCCAGCTCGACACAAAGCCAGATTCGGTCATCTCCTCAGGGAGGG
This sequence comes from Chloroflexota bacterium, assembly GCA_005879675.1. GTDB lineage: Bacteria > Chloroflexota > Dormibacteria > Dormibacterales > Dormibacteraceae > 40CM-4-65-16. The sequence goes on along the minus strand of VBJE01000280.1, from coordinate 1,856 downwards.
AAAGCTCCACCCGGATCTCTTCCTTATCTTCATCCCATGTCCTCGAAGTGAAGCTGCTGGTTAGCAGTGATCCGACTCAGCGTGATAGGGCCCTTTGGGCTTCTGGTCGAAGGTTTGATGTTCGTCCCGAGTCTTCCGGTAAAGGCATCCCCCGACGCAGCTGCAATTGCCAGGCTCTTATCTGGCTTCACCACTGTTGCATAGTTGCTAGTGCCGTCTGGGTTCCAACCCTCTGGCACAAGCCGATCCCTGAGAAAACGGATGCTCTTGCCCCACGCGATGATCCCAGGCAAGTTCTTTGGATCATGATTTGTGCACTGAAGGGCCTGGCGCATGCCGTACTCGGCGGCATCACGCAGCGTCGATTCGTGCAGGCCCATCGCCGCCAGCGCTGCCTCGACTTCGTTCGGCTCGGAAACGGCCGTTGCTGTCGCGTTATCCATATCGTCCTCCAGGAGTGAGCCGTGTATTTCCGGAAGCCCTAACACATTTGCGGCCGGAAAACCGGAAACGGATCTCGTCGATCGCGGCGGGCGCCACCGGCGGTCAAAACGGCGATCGCAGGTCGAAGTCTCTGCCTAGATCGCCCTTGTCCAAGTGGACGTAGCGCATCACCATCACGTAACTCGTGTGGCCCAGGATCCGCCGCAGCCGTTCCATCTCGCCTCCGTTGCTCAGGTACCGAGTTGCGAACGTGTGGCGAAAGCGGTGGGCGTGAACCGGGAATCCGACGTGATAGCGCACCCGCCGCAGGAGGTTGGCTACACACATCACGCTAGCTGGCCGCCCGTCCGAAAGGACGAAGAGCTGCTTGGCGTGCGTCTCCGGGCGTCCTCGGTTGAGATAGCGCACGAGCTCTCGACGAAGCCGGCTCGAGACCGGCACGCGGCGGAACTTGGCGCCCTTGCCTCGCTTGATCTTGAGGAACATCAGCTCGCCGTCGTCCTCGACGTCTTCAAGCGTGAGCGCCGCTAACTCGGATATCCGCATGCCGGTCCCGAGGAGGATCTGGATCGCCATACGCGACCAGCCCGGCGGCGCGGCCTGGAAGATCGCAGCAAGTTGCGAATCGGAGTACGTCTCCATCTCTTTCTGCGGCACCTTGGGAGGGCGCACCTTGAGCAGCGTGGGGTCGACCGGGTAGCCCTCGCGGTCGGCCCAGTTGGCGAATGACCGCACCACCTGGAAGAAGCCGTGGATGGTGTTGGGCGAAAGGTCGCGCTCCTGCAGGCCAGCAAGCAGGCGCTTCAACTCGAAGGCGGTCAGCCGGTCTAGCGTCTGCGGTCCACCCTCGTGCTCGAGGTACCAGGTCATCTTCTGCTGGTACCAGTCGATCGTCCGTTGCGAGCGGCCCATGACCCGCAGTTCGAGCAGCCACTCGGCTATGAGGGGCTGAAGTCGCAAACAGCTCGCCGCCGACGGCGGCAGCGGTTCCGCGCGGCCGGCAACCAGGTGCTCGGCCGAGGTCTTCGATGGTGCCCGATCAATCACCCGCGAGGGGCGGCCGGTCGCTCCGCGGGAAGGCCCTAGTGACCACAGCTTGTCAGGGTCGAATGCCTCCTCCGCCGGCACAACGGTTTGCGAAAAGCACAATGGTTTCTGCGGTTTTTCCAGCCTCTTTTGAGCCATTCGACAGCCTCCTTGGAGCCCGGTATCCCGGCCCCCGAAAACACGAAAACCCGGTCTCAGAGACCGGGTTTCGAATACAACTTACCTCTTGGAGGCCTCTCCAAAAAGAGGCTTGGGCTGGTGGGCCGGGAGGGAGTCGAACCCCCAAAGCTTTCGCGGCGGTTTTACAGACCGTTGGGCTCGCCACGTGCCCTTTGCCGACCCAGGACGCCAGAGACGAGGCGGCG
>VBJE01000279.1 GCA_005879675.1 Chloroflexota bacterium | reverse complement strand
TCGCGATCGTGGCCGTCGTCCTGCGGGCGCCGTTCCTGGTCGTGGTCGCCGCGGCTGCCGCAACGGCCGCGCTGCTTCGACTCTTCTAACCTCCGGCCATCGCCACCCCGCTCCGCGAGAACCGCGACTTCCAGCTGCTGTGGGCCGGCCAGGCGATCTCGGTGCTGGGCTCGCGCATCTCGCAGATCGCGTATCCGCTGCTGGCGCTCGCGATGACCGGGTCGGCCGCGACGGCGGGTCTCGTCGGCTTTCTCGGCACGCTGCCGTACATCCTGTTTCAGCTGCCGGCCGGCGCGTTGATGGACCGCGTCAACCGCCGGCGCCTGATGATCGCCTGCGATTTCGTCCGCCTCGCGGCACTGGCCAGCATCCCTCTTGCGGCATGGCTCGGTTCGCTCACGATCGTCCAGGTCATCGTCGTGGCGTTCGTGGAAGGGACGATGTTCGTCGTCTTCCGGCTGGGCGAGGTTTCGGCCATCCGGATCGTCGTGCCCCCCGAGCAGTACCCGGCGGCGCTGTCCCAGAACGAGGCAAGGCTGCGCGCCGCCAATCTTCTGGGCACCCCGATCGGCGGATTCCTGTTCGACCTCGGACGCGCGATGCCTTTTCTCGTCGACGCGGTCTCGTACCTCGTCTCGCTTGTGACCCTGTTTCTCATCCGCGCGCCGTTCGAAGAGGCGAGGGCGGACCAGTCAGGGCACGTCCTCGAGCAGATCCGGGAGGGGATCGCGTGGCTCTGGGGTCAGCGCTACATCCTGATCGTCAACACGGCCGCGTCGGTGACCAACGCCTTCTACCAGGTCATCATCCTGGTCGTCATCGTGGCCGAGCGCGACCGCGGCGCCTCGGCGTCGACGATCGGGTTGGTGCTCGCCGGTTTCGGAGCGGGTGGTTTCGCGGGGTCGCTGCTGGGCGGGTGGCTGTCTCAGCGCCTCCGTTCCAACGTGGTCGTGATCGTCACGCTGTGGCTGTGGGTGGCGCTGATGCCGCTCGCCGGCGTGATCTCGAACCCCGCCCTGCTTGCGCTCGTGCTCGCGGGCCAGGCTTTCATGGGCGCCGTCTGGAACGTATCCACGGGCACCATCTACATGCGTCTCATCCCCGACCGCCTGATGGCGCGGGTCTCCAGCGTCGGGTCGATGATGGCGTTCGGAGCGCTGCCGCTCGGGGCGCTGGCGGGCGGGCTGCTCGTGCAGGCCTTCGGTCCCGCCAGGGCCGGGGTCATCACCGGGGTCGCGATGCTCGTCGTGGCGGCGCTGACGACGGCCGCGCCGAGCGTCAGGAAAGGGCCGGCGTCTTAGTGTGAGGCCATGCGGATCGAGGCCGTCACCGAGGCGACGCCCGCGCTGCACGCCGCGCTCGCGCGACTCCTGCCCCAGCTCAACGGCAATCTCCCGGTGCCGGACATGGAGAGGCTCGCGCGGCTCATCGCGGACCCCGACGTGACCCTGCTGGTGGCCAGAGACGGCGAGGAGATCGTGGGCACGACGACCGTGATCGTCTACACCACGCCGTTCTGGATCAAGGCGCGGCTGGACGAGGTCGTGGTCGACGATTCGGCGCGCGGCAGGGGCGTGGGTGAGGCGCTCGTCAAGGCGGCGCTCGAGGTCGGGCGCGAGAAGGGCGCGCAGGTTGCCGAGCTGCAGTCGGGCCGCGGCCCGGCGCGGGAGGCCGCGCACCGGCTCTATGAGCGGCTCGGGTTCCGGATCCGCGAGTCGGACGTCATGCGGATCGTGCTGTAGCCCGTCTGGCATAAGGCCCCTCCGGCTCAGGCTTTGATGGTCAGGGCCTCCAGCCGGTCGACCATCGACGCGAGGGTGGCGAACGCGGCCTCGACCGGCTCTCGCGAGGTCATGTCCACGCCCGCCATGCGCAATCCCTCGAGCGGATATTTGGAACCACCGCTCTTCAGGAACGCGAGGTAGGTCTCGACCGCCTTTTTCTCTCCCGCGGCGACCCGGCCGACCAGGTGGTCCGCCGCGGCGATGCCCGTCGCGTACTGGTAGACGTAGAAGTTGCTGTAAAGATGGGTGTGGAACTGCGCCCAGGTCGAGCCGATGCGCTCGCGGTCGCGGTCGTTCACCTCCACCTCCGATCCGTAGACCTCGAGCATCAGCTCGGCCATCAGGTTGTTCAGGTAGTCGGCGGTCAACGCGCCGCCGCGCTCGACCTGCTCGTGGATCTCGAGCTCGAGGCGCGCGAGCGACGGCATGATGAAGAAGTAGCGGTAGAAGTTCGACATCGCCTCTTCGATCACCGCGAGCTGAAGGGCGGGGTCGGTCGTCGTGGCCAGCAGGTGGCGGCGCGTGAGGGCCTGGTGCATGTTCGACGCGACCTCGGCCTGGAACAGCCCGTAGTTCGAGTAGACGTAGGGCTGCGTGCTCCGCGTGTGGTACGAGTGCATGGAGTGCCCGAGCTCGTGAGCCAGGGTGCTCATCGAGTAGATGTCGTCGTTGTAGCTCATGAAGATGAAGGGCCGCGTGTCCATCGCGCCGGTCGAGAAGGCGCCCATGCGCTTGCCCTTGTTGGGGTAGATGTCGACCCAGCGGTCTTCGGTGGCGCCTTTGCGCATCACCCTCACGTACTCCTCCCCCAGCGGCGCGACGCCCTCGGCGATCCAGTCGACCGCCTG
>VBJE01000278.1 GCA_005879675.1 Chloroflexota bacterium | reverse complement strand
CGAGTTCCAGCTGAACCTGACGCCGACCAGCTGATCGGTCAGGAGGCGCGGCGGATGCCGCCGGCCATCTCCTCCAGGCGGCGGATACGCTCCTCGATCGGCGGGTGTGTGCTGAACAGCCCGGCCCACGACTGTCCGCGCAGCGGGTTGACGATGTAGAGGTGCGCGAAAGCGGGCTGCGCGGTCTGCGAAGGCACGACCTCGCTCGCGCGCTCGAGCTTGCGCAGCGCAGAGGCGAGAGCCATCGGGTCGCCGGAAACCTCGGCGCCTGTCTTGTCCGCCTGGTACTCGCGCGAGCGCGACACCGCAAGCTGGATGAGCAGCGCCGCGATCGGGGCCAGGATGATCATCAGGAGGCCGACGATCGCGCCTCCCGCCCCCTGGTCGCGATTGTCGCGGCCGCCGTAGCCGCCGAACATCATTCCCCACTGCCCGAACTGGGCGATCAGGGTGATCGTCCCGGCGAGGACGGCGACGACCGAGCTGATCAGGATGTCGCGGTTGCGCACGTGCCCGAACTCGTGGGCGAGGACACCATAGAGCTCCTCCTCGTCGAGGATCTGAAGCAAGCCCTGGTTGACGCAGATCGCAGCGTGCGACGGGTTGCGCCCGGTGGCGAAGGCGTTGGGCGAAGGATCGGGGCTGAGGTAGACGCGGGGGCGCGGAACGCTGTACTGCACCGCGAGCCTGTCCGCGAGGCGGAACAGCATCGGCGCGTCGCGTGCCGTGACTTCCTGCGCCTGGGCGGCGGCAAGCGCGATCCGGTCGCTGAACCAGTAGGCGGCGCCGTTCATCACGATCGCGATGCCGAGAAACACGATGGTGCCGCCGTCACCGAAGGCGACGCGGCCGATGAGCACCAGCAGAACCGTCAACGCGACCAGCAGAAACGCGGTCTTGAGCTGATTCATGACTCGATTGTTCCCCGGTGGGGGAGCCGCAAACGGGCTCCCCCACGATCACGCACCCTACCTCTTGAGGCAGTTGCCAGAGGTCTGGTTGGCCGCCCTCATCCTGTTGACCGTGTTGTCGTCGGCGTACGCGATGTGGGCGCAGCCCTTCGGGTCCAGGGTCTCGGAGATGAAGTCGAGCAGGTTGCGGTTCGAGCTCGGCGCAAGGCAGAAGATGCCCAGGTTGCAGATGTCGCCGACGTGCATCGGCGTGGTCGTGATCTGCGACACCGCCCAGGTCGCTGCGCCCGGAAGGGCCGTCAGGTTGACCGACTGCGCCGCATACAGGTTCCAGCTGCAGGCCGGCGGATAGGTCGGCGGGTTGCCGTTGGCCGGCCCGGGCCCGCCGCAGCCCCCGGGGTCGGCCTTGCCAAAGGGGTCGGTCGGCAGGATCGTGGTCGTGCGCAGGTAGGCCACGTCGACCTGGCCCGGCCGGCCGGCGGCGATGGCCGGGAAGAAGTGCGTGCCGCGCTCGCTCACCGGGTTGACGCGATACGCCGTCGCTGCGCTGCCCGGGATGAGCCCGCCGCCTCCATCCCACGTCGCGCCTCCGTTGCTCGACCAGACGACATACATGTCGTACTCGCAGGACGTGTCGGACTGGACGGTGCCCGCGGTCGACTCGGCGGAGCATGTCGCGGGGTTGGAGTTGAGGTTCACGGTCAAGCCGAAGTAGGGGTTGCCGGCGGAATCGAGCGTGAAGGCGACGAACGGCGTCGAGGTGTCATGGCCGAAGCCCGCGTCGAACGCCTGCTGCGGCGTCCAGGTCGCGCCGTTGTCATCGGAGTAGGAGACCCACATCGTGTGGAACGACTGCAGCATCGTGACGTTGCATCCGGTCGCGTTCTGGGCCAGGTCGGCGGCGATCCACGCCACGAAGATCCGGCCGGCGTGGGGCGTGCCTGGCGGCGCGATGCCGACGCCCGCCGGGACCGTGTTGCAGAACGTGTAGCCCTGGGCGATGAGCGTGCCGCTGACCGCGCCGGGCGTCACCGCCGGGGCGGCCAGCACCTCTTGCGGTGCGCCGAACGTCGCGCCTCCGTCATGCGAGATGTTGACCCAGATCTGGTTCGGACCATAGAAGTCGTGGTACATCAGCACGACCTCGGCCTGGTTCGTGGACCTGGCCGGAGGCAGGATGGATGCCGCGAGCCAGTCGCGGTCGACCCCGAAGGGGCTGCAGCTCGTGGCGCATTGCGGCAGCGCGCCCGCGCCATGCGTCCAGCTCGCGCCGTGGTTGACCGACTTCCAGACGTCGGCCTGCAGTGGGGCGACCCCCTCGCTGCCGGCCAGGTTGCACAGGTACACGGCATTCGACTGATCCGTGGCCAGGCAGTCGTCTCCGCTGTTGGGGTCGGCGGTGGTCACCTGGCTCCAGGACACGCCCCGGTTCGTGGACGTGTAAGTGATGGTGCCGCCGCTGGGCGTCGTGTCGTACAGCAGGCCGGCGTTGTCAGAGACGATCGAGGGCTCGCCGCCGTAAGCGCCGACGTCGACGACGCTGTACCCCGGTGCGCCGGCGGCCACCGCGCCTGGAGAGGACCCGACCGCCGCGGCGATGACCGAGACGGCGCCGGCGATTGCCAGCAGACCACGTCGAGCTCTCTTCATTTCCGCACCCCCAAAATTTCGCGGGGCGACCCCGCAGCCACCATCAACGTATCAGGGCGCGGACCTTGGAGCAACGAGCCCGTTTAGACTCCCAACAGCGTGACCTCCAGCATCCGGCTCGGGCGGCTGTTCGGCATCGACGTCGGATTCAACTGGAGCCTGATCTTCATCTTCGCCCTTGTCACGTGGACGCTGGCCACAGCCGTGCTGCCACCTGACGCACCCGGGTATGGCGCTGCCGTCTACTGGGCGGCCGCCGTCGGCGGCGCCATCCTTTTCTACGTGTCGCTGTTGGCGCACGAGCTGTCGCACGCCCTGGTCGCGCGCGGCCACGGCATCAAGGTCGCCGGCATCACCCTCTGGCTGTTCGGCGGCGTGTCAAGGCTCGAGGGCGAGCCCCCCAGCGGCCGGCCCATTGACCAGCTTCGTCGTGGGCGCGGTCGCCTTCGCCGTCGCGCTGGTGACGCAGGGAAACGCCCTGGTCTCCGACCTGTTCAGCTGGCTCACGTTTGTCAACGTCGCGCTGGGGCTGTTCAACCTCGTGCCCGCGTTTCCGCTCGACGGCGGCAGGCTCCTCAGCTCGTTGTTGTGGTGGAGATCAGGCAGCCGGCAGAGTGGCGTCCACAACGCTGTCCGCGTCGGGCGGGTGTTCGCTTACCTGATGATCGCGGCAGGTGCGCTCGAGCTCTTCCTGGGCCAGGTGGCCAGCGGGATATGGATCGCGTTCATCGGCTGGTTTCTCCTCTCCGCGGGAGCGTCAGAAGAAGCCGGGTCGACGGTCCGGACATTCCTACGGTCGGTTCCGGTCTCGGCGGCCATGACCTCGCCTGTGGTGACGCTTCCCGACTGGGTCACCGTCGAGACGTTCCTCGATTCGATCGCCCCCAGCCACAGCTTCACCACCTACCCTGTTCATGAGGCGTCGGGCCAGCTCACGGGCGTCGTCCGCCTGTCGGACCTCGTGCGCATGCCGCGGGGGGAGCGGGCCGAAAAGCACCTGAAGGACGTGGCGCGACCAATCGCCCAGGTGCCGACCACGAATCCGCGAGAAGACCTGTCGGCTTTGATCCAGCGCATCGGGGCCGGCATCGAGCAGCGGGTGCTCGTGTTCGACAGAGGCCAGCTCGTCGGCATCCTCTCCCCCGCCGACGTGGCCCGCGTGCTGACGGTCATGCAGGCGCGGAGCGCGGGCCCGCCGCCGTCGCCGCCGTCACCGCCCGCGGCCTGAGCGCGGCTACCGCCCGGGCGGTGCTTTCCTCAGCGCCTTTTCGATCTCGTCGCTGACGTCGCGGAACGTTTCGCCGAGGGCCGATCCAAACGAGCGCGCGGTCTCCTTGGTCCTGGTGCGTAGCTCGGGATCCTGGGTCGCGCTCTCGAGCGATTTGAACACCGACTCGGCCGCCTGCCGCAGCTGCTCGAGAGATCGATTCAGCTCGGCGGTGTTCTTCGCATCGGCCGAATCGCGATAGTGCCGCTTCAGCTCACCCGCAAGTCCCTGGATGTCCGACTCGAACCGGTTCCACGCCTGCTTGCTTTCCTCGCGTGCCATGACACCACGTTACGTCAGAGGATCATCGTGCTGACGCTTCGCCGCGGAGTCTTCTCGCCTTCGCCGATCGCGGTCGCGATGCGCTGCAGGGCGACGGCGTAGGCGGCGAGCCGCATCGAGATTCCCTTTTCGGCTGCAAGCGTGGTCACGGCGTCGTACGCGCGGCGCATGACGACGGCGAGCCGCGCCTCGACCTCCTCGAGCAGCCAGCGCTCCGAGTGCAGGTCCTGCACCCACTCGAAGTAGCTCACCACCACGCCGCCGGCGTTGGCCAGGATGTCCGGCAGCACGTGCACGCCGCGCCGCGCAAGCACCGCGTCGGCGTCGGGCGTCGTCGGACCGTTGGCGAGCTCGACGATCCAGCGCGCGCTCACCCGCTCCGCGTTCTCGGCTTCGATCTGGCCTTCGAGCCGCTTCCTCTCGAACGTCGTCCAGTCGCAGAAGTGCGCGCCGCGAGCCTTGTATGCGATCAGCTCTTCGACCGGAAGACCCGCCGGCGCGACCAGCGAGGCGGTCGAGTCCGAGGCGGCGACGATGAGGGCTCCCGCCTCATTCAGCAGCAGCGCGGCGTTCGCGCCGGCGTTGCCGAAACCCTGGATGGCCACCCGCTTGCCGCGAAGGTCCTCGTGCGCCGCGTTGAGGGCCGCCTCGAGCACGTCGAAACCGCCACGCGCGGTCGCCTTGTCGCGTCCGAGAGAGCCGCCGTGCTCGACCGTCTTGCCTGTCACCACGGCGGGGTCGGCCAGGCCTGACTGGCGGCCGAACTCATCGGCGACCCAGTCCATGATCCGGGCGTCGGTGTTGACGTCAGGCGCGGGGATGTCGACGAGCGGGCCGATCACGCGCCAGATGCGCTCGGTGTACGCGCGCGTCAGCGCTTCGAGCTCCTGCGGAGACAGCAAATGCGGATCGACAGTGATGCCTCCCTTGCCTCCGCCCATCGGGATGTTGACCACCGCGGTCTTGATGCTCATCCACCCGGCCAGCGCCTTGACCTCGTCGAGACTGACATTGGGGTGGTAGCGGATGCCGCCCTTGTAGGGTCCGCGCGCCGAGCTGTGCTGGACGCGGTAACCGGTCAAAAGCTCGCGGCTGCCGTCGTCGCGAACGAGCGGGATGGTGACCTCGTGCACGCGCTCGGGTCGCTTGATCCTCTCGAGCAACGATTGGTCCGTGACACCGGCCGCGGCCGACGCAGCGTCGACCGTGGCGCAGAAACGCCCGTAGGCGCCCTCTTCGCCCATTCGAGCCTCCTCTTCGCGGGTAGCTGCTCACCATCATGCGCCGGCGTCCCCGCCTTGGGGACGATTGACTAGGTGAGCTCGCGAGCCGGGCGGGTCTTGCCGACGCCTGCCTCGCCCATGAGGAGGACGAACTGCGTCTGCTCCGCGCCTGAGGAGCCGAGCGAGCGGACGAGGGTCTGCAGCTCGTCATCCCGGCCGACGAGCACGGGGCATCTAGCCTGTTCCAAAAATGCCCTCCGCGGGCACTATAGCGTTTGCTTGACGATGAGGCGATCGCGCAGCCGCCCTGCCGCTCAGAGCGCGGGACTGCTCCTCCACAGGGTGCGCGAGGGCAAGCCTGAGGTGCTCCTGGTGCACCCCGGCGGGCCGTTCTGGAAGAAGCGCGACGAGGGCGCGTGGTCGATCCCGAAAGGCGAGATCGAGCCCGACGAGACGCCCATCGAGGTCGCTCGGAGAGAGTTCCGCGAGGAGCTCGGCATCGACGCCCCGGACGGCGAGCTCATTCCGCTCGGCTCCGTGCGCCAGGCGGGCGGCAAGATCGTGCACGCATGGGCAGCTCGCGGCGACCTCGACCCCGGCTCGATCAGCAGCATGACGTTCGAGATGGAGTGGCCTCCCCGCTCGGGCCGGAAGCAGCCGTTCCCGGAGGTGGACAGGGCCGGCTGGTTCGACCTCGAGCAGGCGCGGCGGATGCTCGTCGAAGGGCAGCGAACCTTCGTCGACCGGCTCGAGGAAACGCTGGGTCGCTAGCTCGGCGTCGCCGCCTTCGCATGGTCGACCCGGCCGGCGATGTCCAGGTAGACGGCCATGATCACGTGCATCACCGGAGGGTTGTAGACCGTGGCGTCGACGCGACCGTTGACCGTCAGCTCGAACAGCGCGATGTTGCGGTCCTGTCCCAGGTATCGGTACTTGCTCCAGAGCGGCACCTCGAGCGCGAACACGCTGTCACCCTCGCCTTGCAGCCGGCTCTGGTAGGCGGGCGT
>VBJE01000277.1 GCA_005879675.1 Chloroflexota bacterium | reverse complement strand
ATCGCCGCCCTCATCGACCACCTTGGGCTGAAGAAGCCGGACCTCGTCGGCTATTCGCTCGGGGGTGGCGTGGCGATGCACACGGCGGCGAAGTACCCGGCCAAAGTCCGGCGTCTGGTCGCCGCCTCGGCGAACCTCCGGCCCGACGCGATCTACGCGGAGATGCGCGTCCAGCAGGGCCAGGTGAACGCGGCCGCGGCCGAGTTCATGAAAGAAACCCCGATGTACCAGCTCTACCAGCGGGTCGCGCCACGTCCCGAGGACTTCCCGCGGCTGCTGGACAAGATCGGCGCCTCGATGGCGCAGGATTTCGACTTCTCGGAGGAGGTGCGCGGCCTCCAGGTGCCGACGCTCATCGTCGCCGCCGACGCCGATATGGCTCCGCCGAGCCACTATGTCGAGGCGTTCAAGCTGCTGGGCGGCGGGCAGCGCGACGGGGGCTGGATGGGTGAGGGCCGTCCCGCGGGCGGTCACGCGCTCGCGATCCTGCCGGGCCTGACCCACTACAACATCGGCACCTCGCCGCTGTTCGCCGCGGTGACGCTCGCCTTTCTCGACGACCAGCCGGACTGAGAAAGTTCTCTACGTGATCAGCGTGGGATCGCCGCGTCGAGCAATGCCACCACCGCCGAGCGCATAGCCCCGGCAGCGGCATCGCGATCAGGGTCCATCCGAGCGGCGACCGCGGCCCCGTCGTAGAGCACCGAGTCGCCGGAGGGTGGGTGGGGCATCAACGGTCACGCCAACACGGGCGCCGACATCGTCGCCGCCGCCCGCCGCGAGCTCGCCGGAAAGTGACTTTCGCGAACTAAGCCACCGGGCCGGGTATCGAACCCCGGCCCGGTGACATCTCTATCGGTTACACCTTGGCGTTGTTCGCGAAATCGTTCGTGTAGGTCTCGCTCAGGTTGGCGGTCTTGCCCTTGAAGCTGGGCACGTACTTCTGGTCGATCGCCATCACGGTCTCCGGGCCGCCCGCCGGCATCTTGCAGTCGGTGCCAAAGATCGCCAGCTGGTTCTGCAGCGCGGCGACATAGAGCGCCTTGTCGTTCGCGTAGTAGCCGGTCGGCATCTTGTCGGCGATCTCGGCCGCCGTGTGCGAGTGGATGAACTTCAAGGTCTTGACGTAAGCGTTGACCAGCCGCTGGGCGACGTCCTTGTGGCTGTTGACCCAGTCGTTCTTGGCGAAGATGCCGATGAACGGGTAGTCGCCTCCCAGGGCGGCACGGGTCGAAGCCGGCGTCATCAGGTCGACGAGGACCTTGCCCTTGCCGCTCGAGACCAGGCGCGAGATCGTGGGCTCGGTTGTCATCCCACCGTCGATCTTCTTCTGGTCGATCGCGGCGATGAAGGTGTCACCGGCGCCGACCGCGATGAAGTGCTCCTTCGTCGGGTCGAGACCGGCCTGGCCGAGGATCGCGAGCGTCAACGTGTGCGTCCCGGAGCCGATCGAGGTGACCCCCAGGTTCTTGCCGAGGAGGTCCTTGGCCGACTGGATCGAGCTCGCTTTCCTCGCGTCGATGACCTCCGCCTCTCCGGGCGCGATGCCGAACTGGCAGATGGTCTCGATCTTCTTGCCGAGCGCGTTGAGCTCGACCGGGTGTGAGTAGGCGCCCGAGCCGGCGTCCACGTTGCCGGCGACGACCTCTTCCTCGGAGCCCTGCCCTGAGCCCTCGTCGATGAGGGTGACGTTCAGGTTCTGCTCTTTGAAGTAGCCGAGCTGCTGGGCGAGCATGTTCGGCAGGTAGATCTGCTTGTTCAGACCGCCGACCATGATCTTCAGGTCGGCGGCAGCCCCCGGTGCAGCCGGTGCGGCGGAGCTACCGCACGCGCAGGCCATCGCGACCACCGCGAGGCCCGTGAACAAACGTCGACTGTGCCACCGCATACGCCGTTCCTCCTTCAAATCCGCATTTCCGTGGCGACCGGCGGCCGCCACCTGATCAGGTAGTTCTCGAGCGCAGAGATCAACGACTCGGCGACCAGCGCCATGGCCGCGAGCAGCCCCATGCCGGCGAACACCCCGGCGGCGTCGAACTGGTTCTTGGCGTTGTAGATCAGCTCGCCGACGCCCTGGGTCGCGCCGAACAGCTCTCCCACCACGGCGCCCACGAGCGCGAGCCCGAAGCTGGTGTGCAGGCTGGCGACGATCCAGGAGAGGGCCGAGGGGACGAGGATCTCGGTGGTCAGCTGCCGGTCGCCCGCGCCGAGGATGCGGGCGTTGGCGATGAGGTTGCGGTCCACCTCGCGGACGCCCTGGAAGGCGTTGAAGAAGACCACGAAGAAGACGAGCACGGCCGCGGTCGCGATCTTGGACTTGATGTCGAGGCCCAGGGAGATGGCGAACAGGGCGCCGACCACGACGCGCGGGATGGCGTTCGCGGCCTTGATGTAGGGCCCGAGCACATCAGAGAGGAGCCGGCTCCGCCCGAGCGCCACGCCGAAGATGACGCCCAGGATCGAGCCGACGACGAAGCCGCCGAGCGTCTCCTCGAGGGTGACCAGGGCCTGCTCCCAAAGGGGCCCGAGCTCGGTGCCCTCCGTGATCCAGAGCAAGAGCTTGTGGGCGATCGCGGTCGGCTGCGACCAGAAGAACACGTCGATCCACCCCAGGCGCGTGCCGATCTCCCACGCGCCGACGATCGCGACCCCTACGGCCAGGCGGAGGATGGCGACATTCAGCTGATGGCGCTGGGCTCCGCGCCGGCGCACGGCGACGAGATCAACCTCCGGCCGGCCCGCTGGCACGGACCTCGCGCCCATCC
>VBJE01000276.1 GCA_005879675.1 Chloroflexota bacterium | reverse complement strand
GCGCTGTCGATGCAGGCGAGGATCGCCTCGTCCTCGCCGGCTCCCTCGCCGATGTCGGAGTTGAGATTCATTCGTGACGCGTGTGGCCGTGCAAGACCTGCATCGCGTGGCCGAGCACCGGGAGCACGGCCTCGAGCGACTCGGTCGCGCCTTTCATGCTTCCCGGCACGTTGAGGATCAGCGCGTGCCCTCTCACGCCCGCCAGCCCTCGCGACAGCACCGCCATCGGAGTGCTCGCCGCCCCCGAGCGGCGCATGAGCTCCGAGATTCCCGGCACCTCGTAGTCGATGAGCATCGAGGTTGCCTGCGGGGTGACATCGCGCGGACCGAGGCCGGTCCCGCCGGTCGTCACCACGAGGTCCGCGCCGGCGACGACCGCGGCGACGATGGCGTCGGTGATGCGCTCGTTCTTGGCCGCTCAGGTCTTCGCGGGTGCCGGCGGAGACACCGTCGCTGACCGTGATCACGTGCGCGCGGTGGGTCAAGTTGGGCGCTTCCAGGTCCCCGAGCGCCCGCCGGACTTCTCGAGCAGGCGCACGTTTTCGAGGTAGACGCCTCGCTCAACGCCCTTGGTCATGTCCACCAGCGTCAACCCCGCCACCGCCGCGGCGGTCAGAGCCTCCATCTCGACACCGGTCTGACCCACGACGCGGACACGGGCCTCGACCCTGACCCCGCCGGCGACGAAGTCGAAGTCCACGCTGACGCTCGACAGGGGCAGCGGATGGCAAAGTGGGATGAGCTCCGGCGTGCGCTTGGCGGCCATGATCCCGGCCACCCGCGCGACCTGCAGCGCATCGCCCTTCGCGGTCCCCTCGCGAACTGCCGTCACGGTCTCCGGCGCCATGCGCACGATGCACTCCGCGGTCGCCTCGCGCGTAGTCGCGAGCTTGTCCGCGACGTCGACCATGCGCGCCGCGCCCTTGTCATCCAGGTGAGTCAACCGCTTGGCCACGGGCATCAGGATATGACCATGGCCGACATCGAAGGCGTCCTGTTCGACTACGGCCGCACGCTGGTCACATTCGCCTATCCGACCGACGACCTTCTGCGCGTGCTGGGCGAGTTCCGACCCAGGATCGAGACGGCGCTGGGAGTGCAGGCCCCCGAGGCGGAGACGATCCTCCACGAGGTGCTGCATCCGCTCGAGGAGTACGTCGGCAGCATGAGCGAGGACGAGGTCGACTACATGGACGTGTACCGCGAGGCGTGGCGGCGCGCCGGACTGCGCCTCCCGGACGGCCTGCTGCACGAGATCCTCGACGCCGAGCAGCAGTGCTGGGACCGCGCCGTGGAGGTCGACGCCGACGCCCTCCGCATCCTGTCGTGGCTCGGCGAGCGAGGCATCAAGCGGGGTGTGTGCTCCAACGCCCCCTTTCCGCCGGAGATGATGCGGCGCCAGCTGGAGTCGAACGGCATCGCGGCGCTCGTCGATGGCGTGGTCTTCTCGAGCGAGGTCGGCCGGCGCAAGCCGGCCCCCGAGGTTTACCAGGCGGCGTTGGGCGCGATCGGTGTCGCCCCGGAGCGCACCCTGTTCGCCGGCGACCGCGTGCGCGAGGATTACGAAGGCCCGGTCGCGCTCGGCATGCGCGCGGTCGTCGTCACCGCGCACGCGGACGAGCCTCCCCGCGATGGGGTGCCGTCCATCCGCACGTTGGCGGACCTTCCAGCGCTGCTGACGTGAGCGAGCCGAAGAAAAAGAGACCGGGCTTCTGGTGGCTCTTGTTCTACGGGCGCCGGCGCCGCGGCTTCCCGTGGATGCTGGTGGCCGTGCTGGTCACGGTTGTTCTCTTCGGCCTCGTGTTCTCGATTCCAGGAGGAGCCGACGCGTCGCGCGCGGGCGCCGGGATCCTTTTCGGGCTGATCCTCCTCGGCGCGCTGGTGCTGGCGGTGGTCGCGATCTGGCGTCCGCGCGGCCGACCCTGAGCCGCGCGAGCAGCGATCAAAGCCGCGGCCGCGCCCGCGCCGACACCGTTGTCGATGTTGACGACGACCAGTCCGGTCGAGCACGACTGCAGCATCGTCGTCAGGGCGGCCTCACCCGCGCCGCCGCGGCCGTAGCCCGTCGACACCGGCAGCCCGATCACAGGCACGTCGATCAGCCCGGCGACGAGGCCGGGGAGCACGCCGTCCATGCCGGCCGCGACGACGATCACGTCCGCGCCCCAATCGAGCATCGCCGCGAGAGGGGCGACGAACCGGTGCAGCCCGGCGACGCCCAGGTCCGCCTCGAGCCGCGCCTCGAGGCCGCAGGCTTCGACGACCATGCGCGCCTCGTCCGCGGCCGGCACGTCAGAGGTGCCCGCTGTGAGCAGCCCGACCTTGCCCTCGACGGCCTGGGGCGCGAATCCCTGGCGCAGGACGCGAGCGGACGAGTGATAGAAGGCGACTTCCATGCCATTGCTGCGCCCGGCCTCGGTCAGCGCGGCGCGATGCTCGGCGGTCAACCGGCTGATCAGGCCCTGGCCCTGCTGCTCGGCCATGACCACGGCGAGCCGCGCCGCGTCGGCTGGAGATTTGCCGGCCGCGAGAACCACCTCCGGAATGCCACGGCGCAGATGCCGGCCGAGGTCGAGCTTCGCCCTACCGCCGAGCTCGTCGAGCTGGATGCGGCGCAGCTCCCCGACCGCCTCGTCCTCGCTCAGCTCGCCGGCGATGAGCCTGCGCAGGATCTCCCTCACAGGCCGAGCAGGACTTCGCGCATCCGCTGCCAGTGCGTGCCGGCCCAGTAGATGCGTCCGCACTCGGGGCACTCGGAGTAGCGCGACTGGGTCCTGCGCACGTACGGCGGCACGCGCTCGACCACCGTTGCGGGCACGCGCGACTCGAGCTCCGAGTTGCATTCGATGCAGCGAGTCAATGCTTCCTTCAACTCGAGCCCCAGCTCGGCGAAGACCTGTCGCAGCTGCTTGATCACGTCGTCGTCGCGGATGAGGATCGCGCGGACGACGCCGGTCTGGATCACGCGCCGCTTCGTCAGGTCGCGATCACGCGTCAGGAGAACGCGGTTCTCGGCCGCGGCCTCGCGCACGAGCTCGGAGTCGTCGATGCGCGCGTGGTACGACGCGTCATAGCCGAGAGCGCGCAACCAGCGCGCAAGCCGCCCGACGTTGCAGTCGGCCAGGAACCGGGGTCTCAACGAAGCAATCTTAGAATCGGCTCATGAACACGTTCGAGGACCTGATGGCGAAGCTCAAGGGCGAGGCGAGTGGTTGTTACTCGTGGTCGAACGGACCGGGGGACCGCTACGCGGCTCACACGCACTCGTACGAA
>VBJE01000022.1:4156-20639 GCA_005879675.1 Chloroflexota bacterium | reverse complement strand
CGGGGGCGGAAGGTTGGGAGCTTGCCAGCGTGATCGACGGGGGGGACAAGCGCGTGATCCTGATGCGCAGATCGAAGCGCTCAGCCCGTGAGTCACGACGGGTGGGTTTCGCGCCTCCGAAAGACCACTGAGCAGCGCGCCGCCCCGCCGCCGTCGCCGAATCCTGGTCATCGAGGACGACGTGCCTGTGAGGATGCTCGTGGCGGAGGTTTGCCGGCTGCAGGGACACGACGTCGTCGAGGCCGGCACCGGCGCGCAGGCGATCGAGCTCGGCCGCAGCTCGCAGCCGGACCTGGTCCTGGTCGACTGGGTGCTGCCCGACATCAGCGGCACCGGCCGCTCGACCAAGATGGACGAGGTCGTCGGTCTCGAGGTGGGCGCCGACGACTACATCACCAAGCCCTTCGACTCGCGGATCCTGGCCGCGCGGATCAACGCCCACCTGCGGCGCTCGGCTCTGGCCGAGACCGGCGGCGGCCGCGAAGGGGTGCTGAGCATCGGCGCCCTGCAGATCGACAACGCGGCGCGCCGGGTCAAGGTCGGCGATGACGAGATCACGCTGACGATGACGGAGTTCAACCTGCTGGCGGTGCTCGCCGCGAATCCCGAGCGCGTGCTGACCCGGGCGCAGCTGCGCGACAAAGTGTGGGGATACCCGCACGACCTGGACGACCATTCGGTCGACCCGCATGTGCAGCGCCTGCGGCGCAAGCTCTCCGAGCGCTCCAACACGGGCGTGAGCCTCGAGGCGGTGCCAGGGCTCGGCTACCGACTCTCGGTCAAGGGCGCTTGACGGAGGCCGTCGAACTTTTCGGTCCCGCCGCCGAAGACCTCAGCAAAGTCGAGGCCCAGCTCAGGCAGGAGATCCAGCACGATCCGCCCGAAGTAGCAGAGGCGATGGCGGACCTTTTCGACGCCGGCGGCAAGCGCATCCGGCCCGCGCTGGTCCTCCTTGCGGCGATGTGCGGAACCTACCATGCCGAACGCGTTCTTCCCGCCGCGATGGCGGTGGAGCTCACTCATGCGGCAACGCTCGTCCACGACGACGTCATCGACCGCTCACCGACGCGCCGCCGCAGGCCCACCGTGGCCGCAAAACTCGGCGACGAACCCGCAATCGTCATAGGCGATTACTACTTCGCCAAGGCGTACGAGCTCGCCGCGCGCACCGGCGTGCCCGAGGTGGTCGACATCCTTGCCCGCGCGGTCATGAAGATCTGCGCCGGCGAGGTACGCCAGCAGGCGATTCGTTACCGCTACAGCACGGGCGTGGACGAGTACCTGCGGCGGATCGAAGCGAAGACCGCGACCCTCCTGGCGGCGTGCTGCGACATCGGAGCGCTTCTCGGCGGCCTGGATGAAGCGCGACGCACGGCTCTGCGTTCATATGGCCTGCAGGTGGGCCTTGCCTTTCAGATCGCCGATGACGTTCTCGACTACACAGCGACCGAGCACGAGGTCGGCAAGCCGATCGGCCACGACATCCTCGAGGGTTTCGCCACGCTGCCCTTGATGCTCGCCTCGATCAGGCTCGATGACAATCGAAGGCTGAGCGAGGATGAAGCTCGCAAGGTCGTGGAGGCGGTTCGCAACAGCGACGGACCGCAGCGCGCACTCGCGCAGGCGCGCGATCACGCGAATGCCGCGCGCGAAAATCTGGGTGCGCTCGATGGGAGCGACGCTGCCAACGCACTGTCTTCGCTAGCCGACTATGTGGTCAGTCGAAAGCTCTAATCTGTCAGCCGTGTCCCGGGTGGGATTGGGCGTGGTGGTGGCATGAGCAGAGTCAGGCTGGTTGGAGTCGGCCCAGGGCATCCGGGGCTTGCCACCTTGCAGGCGGTCGAAGCCGTGAAAGAAGCCGATGTGATTCGCAACTGCGACGGTTGCGGCACCGGCCTGCTGCACCTCGCCCCGGCGCATGCCGACATTGCGCCGCTCGAATCCATCGATGAGGTGATCAGGCTCGCCCGCAACGGCCGCAAGGTCGCGGTGCTCTTTCCCGGCAATCCCTATGCGTTCTCCAGCGGTAGCGAGATGGCCGACAGGCTCCACCGCGCGGGCGTGGATTTCGAGGCCGTGCCGGGACTGATCGTCGAGCTGGCGGCGCCGGTGATGAGCGGCATTCCACTGACCATCGAGGGTCACTCGGCGTCGCTTGGGTTTGGCCTGGTCACGGGCGGCGACACGGTGGTGCTGCGCCTCGCGTCCGGCTGGTGGGAGTCGGGCATCACCGCCTTGATGCAGAACGGACGCTCAGCGGAGACGCCCGCGGCGTTGATCTTGAACCCCGGACAGCCGGGCCAGCATCGCGTCACCGCCGCGCTCGGCGAGCTGGCGCGGAAGGCGGCCACGTACGGGCTTCGCGGTGACGCCCTCCTCGTCCTTGGCCCGGGCGTGACCATGGCCGAGCGCCTGGACACGCTCTCCCGGCGTCCCCTGCATGGCCGGCGCATCCTCATCACCCGCGCGCGCCACCAGGTCGACCCGTTCCGGCGGGAGCTCGTGGACCTCGGCGCGTCGGTGGTCGAGATTGCCACCATCGAGATCCGGAGGCTTCCGACCGACGACCGGGTCCGAAACGCGATCAAGAACCTGAGTCAGACGGCGCTCGTAATCTTCGCCTCGGCCAACGCCGTCGACATTTTCTTCCAGATGCTCCTGACGACCGGCTCCGACGCGCGGGCGTTGCACAACTCCAAGCTGTGCGCGATCGGGCAGGAGACCGCCGACTCGCTCATGGCCCACGGGGTGCGGCCAGAGCTGGTCACGTCCGAGTACACAGCCGAGGGGCTGGCCAACGCGCTCCAGGGCTGGGAGCTCGCCGGGCTGCGAGTCCTCGTGCCCCGTGCGGAGATCGCCAGGGACGCACTACCATCGCTGCTTGCGAATCGAGGTGCCGAGGTCGAGATACTGCCCGTCTACCGCGCCGTCTGCCCGCCTGACGCGGGTCCCGCGCTGCTCCGCCTGTTTGACGGCGAAGGCGTGGACGTGATCACGTTCACCAGCTCGTCCACCGTCAGCAACTTCGTGCGCGCTTTCCCCGAAGACCGGCTGCCCGCGATCCTTGGCGACGCGGAGATCGCATGCATGGGACCGGTGACCGCCGACAGCGCGCGCAAGCTGGGCCTGAGCGTTTCGATCGTCGCCCGCGAGTACACCACCCACGGCCTGGTGCAGGCGATCGCCGAGGCGGCCGCGAGGAAGTGAGCCAGCCGCGGCCGTCGCGCCGGCCGGCGCCGGCAGTCCCGGATGATGTCGCCGCGCCGATCCCGCGCGGGCGCCAGGCATGGCTGGCGCTGCTGGTCATGGGCGTGGTGATCGCGGCCGTGATCGGCGCCGGAGTGCTTGTGCAGAAGGCTCTCGAGCCCGCGGTCCCGAACGCGCTCGCCCACTGCGCGACCTCGACCCGGATCGCGACCCATGAGTTCCTCGGC
The DNA here is from genome assembly GCA_005879675.1 of Chloroflexota bacterium. Taxonomy (GTDB): domain Bacteria; phylum Chloroflexota; class Dormibacteria; order Dormibacterales; family Dormibacteraceae; genus 40CM-4-65-16. The sequence continues at coordinate 17,205 of VBJE01000022.1, read as the reverse complement.
GCCCAGCCGATGTGCATCACCGCGACGCAAAAGCTCCAGGCCACGATGACCACCACGCAAGGCGACGTCGTCATCGACCTGGCGCCGGAAGTGGCCCCCGTCACTGTCAACAACTTCGTCGTGCTCGCGATCCATGGCTACTACAACGGCCTCACCTTCTGGAAGTCAGAGGATTGGGTCGTCCAGGGGGGCGATCCAGGAGGCAACGGGCGAGGTGGTCCCGGGTACAACCTGCCCGACGAGACGACGGTCACGCCCTGGGGCCTCGGGGCCGTGGGTATGGCAAGGGTGCCCGGCGGGGCGGTCAACGGCAGCCAGTTCTTCATCCAGAAGGGGCTGTGGCCCAGCCCGGGCCCGACCATGGTCTACAACCGCTTCGGCACCGTGATCTCGGGCATGGACAAGGTGCAGCTGCTCTCGTCCAACGACACGATCAACTCGATCACGATCAAGGTCTCCTGAAGCCGCTCTGACCCCCGGCTTACAAACCCGGGCCTATAATCGCCTCAGATGCCCTTTCACCCCATCTGGCTGGCCGTCATCCTCGTCATCGTGCTGATCATCTTCGGCCCCGGCCGCCTGCCCGAGCTGGGCAACGCCGTGGGCAAGGCGATGCGGGAGTTCCGCAAGGCGACGAGTGAGATCACCAGCGAGGTGACCAACGCCACCAAGGCCGAGCCCCAGACTCCAGCCGACACCACGGCCAAGGGCTCGACGTCCGAGGCTAAGACCTCCAACTAAGCGCCCGTGGCGCTCCTAGACAGGGTCCTCCAACGCGGCCCCGGCACCGGGGCTCCGCTCGAGGAGCAGCGGATGTCGGTCATCGAGCACCTCGAGGCGCTCCGTCGCATGCTGATCATCTCCCTCATCGCGTGGGGCGTAACGACGATTGCGGCCATCTTCATCGCGGGGCACGTGATCACCTTCCTCGTCGAGCGCGCGGGCATCGGTCACGCGATCTACCTCCAGCCGGGCGGCGGCGTGCTCCTCCAGCTCAAGGTGGCGATGTACATCGGCGTCGTGCTCGCGGCGCCGGTGATCATCCAGCAGGTCTGGTGGTTCGTCAGCCCCGGGCTTCACCCGCACGAGCGCAAGTTCGTGCTCCCGCTCGTCGTCTCGACCATCTTCTTCTTCGCGCTCGGTGTCGGCGTCGCCATGTTCGCCCTGCCCCTGTACATCCACGTCCTGAACTCGCTGACGCCGTCGGACGTGACCTACCTACCCGACATCACCGAGCTCGTGGGCTTCGTCCTGATCATGGTGCTCGGGTTCGGCCTGGTCTTCGAGCTGCCTGTCGTGCTGTTTGTCCTCGGCATGCTGCGGATCATCAACAGCCGCTGGCTCTACAAGCGCCGTCCTTACTGGTTTCTCGCCCTGGGCATCCTGGCGAACTTCCTTACGCCGGGTGTAGATCCGCTGACGCCTATGATCATGTTCGTCCCGCTTTATCTCTTCTTCGAGGGCACCGCGCTATTACTGAAACTTCTCGGACGATGACGGATACGGCCGCGCGCCGCGACGGGCGCGCGCCGGATCAGCTGCGACCGGTGAAGATCGAGCTGGGCGTCAACGTCCACGCCGAGGGCTCGTGCCTGATCGAGATGGGCCGGACGCGCGTGTGGATCACGGCCAGCGTCGAGGACCGGGTGCCGATGCACCGCCGGGGCACGGGCCAGGGCTGGATCACGGCCGAATACTCGATGCTGCCTCGGGCGACGCACGACCGGGGCGCGCGCGAGGCGATCCAGGGCCGCGTCGGCGGCCGGACCCACGAGATCCAGCGCTTGATCGGCCGTTCGCTGCGCGCGGCGGTGGACATGGGCAAGATCGGCGAGCGGACGATCACCCTGGACTGCGACGTCCTCCAGGCCGACGGCGGCACCAGGACGGCTTCGATCACCGGCGCTTTCGCCGCCCTCTACATGGCCGTCAAGCGCATGAAGGACGCGCGGATGATCTCCGAGATCCCGGTGCGGCAGCACCTGGCCGCGGTCAGCTGCGGGGTGGTGGAGGGCACGGCCGTGCTCGATCTCGACTACACGGAGGACTTCCACGCCTCCACCGACCTCAACTGCGTCATGACCGAGGACGGGCGCCTGGTCGAGCTCCAGGCGACAGCGGAGGGCGCGCCCTACACACGCACCGAGCTCGATTCGATGCTGGCCCTCGCGTTCAAGGGCGTCAAGGAGCTGATCGTCGCCCAGAAGCGGGCGCTGGCGTCGCTGTGATTGCCTGACCGACCGCGACTCGTCATCGCGTCGGGCAACGCCGGCAAGTTGCGGGAGTATCGCGACCTGCTCGCGGGCACGGGCTTTGAGCTGGTCGCCTTCGACAACGGGGTCGAGGAGGTGGGGGAGTCCTACGCCGAGAACGCGCGGCTCAAGGCGGAGGCGGCGCTGGCGGCGTCGGGCTTGCCCGCGATCGGCGACGACTCGGGGATCGAGCTAGAGGCGCTGGACGGGTTTCCCGGCCTTCGCTCGGCTCGGTTGGGTCCCACGCAGACTGAGCGGACGGCCGAGCTGCTACAGCGGCTGCAAGGCGTGCCGCGACCATGGGAGGCGCGCTTCGTCTGCGTCGTCGCCCTCGCGGTTTCGGGCCAGCAAACGCGGTTTTTCGAGGGAGAGTGCCGGGGCGAGGTGGTGCCGGAATGGAGGGGAGAGGCGGGCTTCGGCTACGACCCGATCTTCCTGGTGCCAGGCACAGGCAAGACGTTCGGTGAGATGCCGCCCGAGGAGAAACGCCGGTACAGCCACCGCGCCGCGGCAGCCAGGGCGCTGCTCGGGTCAGGCGCGCTGCAATCAGTAGTGGAGGAGAGCACGCGATGATCGCGATGCTGGCGGCGATAGGTCGAAGTCAACGCGCCGGGCCGGAGCTTGCGAGCTGGCGCAGCCGGTCGAGCATCGGGAGTGCCCTGAGCGCGTACAGCTTGCTGAGCCTGGGCAGCATTTTCAGCTTCGTGTCCCTGCTGTCAATCGGTAGCGCCGGCTCGATTCTGAGCATTGGCAGCGCAGGCTCGATCCTGAGCATCGGAAGCGCTGGCTCGATCCTGAGCATCGGCGGTGCCGGCTCACTGCTGTCGATCGGCGGGGCTCGAGGCGCGAGCACTGCTAGAGTCGGGCGCGCGAAAGTCTCGAGGTGACGTGACGCGCGGGCGGTAGCTTAGCTCGGAAAAGCGCCTGGTTTGGGACCAGGAGACCGCGAGTTCAAATCTCGCCCGCCCGACCAACCCTGGAGTCGTGCTTTCGCCAATTGTGCGGTCCGATACGTGTCCAGGGCCGCGGAAACGTCACGGAGCGCACATTCGACGCGGCAACGGCGGGCAGGTGATCGTGACGCGGGTAGATAACCCTACCCAGACGTTAGATTGCCGTGGGTATCCTTAGCTGGATCGTGCTCGGATTGATCGCCGGCGTGATCGCCAAGTTGATCATGCCAGGGAAAGACCCGGGCGGGATCATCATCACCACCATCATCGGGATCGTCGGGGCGGTGGTCGGAGGCTTCATCGCGAGCGCGCTCGGATTCGGGGGTGTGACTGGATTCAACCTGGGCTCGGTCGTGATCGCGGTCATCGGAGCTTTCATCCTGCTTGCGATCTACCGCCTCGTGGCGGGCCGCCGCTCGACGGCATACTGACAACCTAGCGCGCTCAGGACGACAGCGCCTCATTCACCGGGAGCTGATGTCTCGGGCTCCGGGTGAGTGCGTTGGGTCGTCGGTCGCCGGTCGCCGCCGATCCGCGCTATCGCGTCAGCCCTTCGCGGGTTGCCTCATCGCCTCGTGGATCACCTCGCCGTCATGCCACTCCGGCTCGCTCTGTAGGTGGTCCAGCATCTTCCTGTACTCGCGATCCATGTCCGGGCTGTCGGCGTTCTTCCGGTACGCCTCCTCGCTTTCGAACACGACGCTCATCCAGATCTCGTTCGGGTCCTTTGCACTTCGAAATACGGTGTGGTACACCCAGCCGGTCGGAGGGTTGTCTTCGAACGACCCCATCTCGTCCATCAACTGCTTCTCGTGCCCGGGCTTGACCTGATACCGCGCGATAGTGCCAAACATCACTCCACCTCCAACACGATCGTATCGCGGGTGCGCTAACGGCGGCGATCGGTTTTGCCGTACAGCGAACGCAGCTCGCCCTTCGCGGCTTCGAGCTTTTCGCGTCGCGCCTCCGGCAGGTTCTTGCCCGCGCGGTTGATGTAGAACGTCAGCATCGACATCGCGGAGCGATACGGATCGCTCTTGCGACGCTTGCTTTGCTCTGCGGACTGCTTGAGCGACTCAGCGATGCTGCGAGGACTGTCCTTCGTGAAGACGCTGGACTCCAGGTCGAGCGCGTCGCTCTTCTCGGTCACTTCGCGCGACCACCGTCGCGACTTATCCACAGAGTCGTGAACGAACGCGGACCCGGGCGTACTCACGCCCTCCGGTACATCGACCGCTCCGTACGCTTCCTAGTGAGGTTCCACCGGTGGCGAACAGATGTGCGGTCGCAATCGTGGCGTGCCTGGTGCTGGCGCTCGTGGCGCCGGGTTGCAGCCTGGTCCTGGGCGGAGGGCGCTCGGACCTCCCGACCACGCTCTCCTTCCAGGACGAGCCGGGCGGGGCTGTGGCGTTCCAGTCCGGGCAGCCGGTACCGACGTTTGACCGCCAGCCTCGCCTCCGGGCCGAACTGGGCGGCCAGTGGCGCTTCGACCCGGAGCCGATCGACACCAACCTCAGCCTGCAAGACCGCAAGAGCTCGCTGAAGGCGATCACCAAGGAGCTGGGCCAGCGCGGCGGCGTCCTCTATGACGATTCCGCCTGGTCGACGATCTCTGTCCCCGGCACCTTCAACCCGCCGCCGAACAGCACGACTACCGGCGGGTTCTACCGGCTTGATTTCCTGGCGCCCACGGTGTGGAGCGACAGGTACGCAATCCTCAAATTCGGCGCCGTGCGTTACATCGCCGACGTCTGGCTCAACGGCCAGTATCTCGGCTACCACGAAGGTGGCGATACGCCTTTCGCGCTCGATGCCACCGGAGCCTTGATTCCCGGGGCCTACAACAACCTCGTCGTCCGAGTCGACAACCCGACCTGGGGGACGCGGGACGATATCGTCCCCTGGGGCCTCGCCGACTGGTGGAACTACGGCGGCATCGTGGGCGACGTGTGGATGGAAGCGGTGCCCGCGATGAGCGCGGTCCGGGCCGACGTGACTCCCCACCTCGACGGCGCGGACGTATCGATCGTGCTCCAACATCGAGGCACCGGAAGCGTCGCCGCCAAGGCGCGCGTGCGTCTCTGGCCCACACAGGTCAACCCGAGCAACTTGCTCAATCCCGAGGCGAACGGCCTCGTCCCGACCGACGCGGAACCTCTGCTCGACCGCACGCTGGACCTCGGGAACGTGAGGGGCGACTCCGTGTTCCGGGTCGCGGCACCGTTCTCCATTCGATCCGCCGACCTTTGGGCCCCCAGCTTTCCGGCCCTGTACGTACTCCAGGTGAATGTGATCGCCGACAACCAGCCGGTGGACGATCTCTACACCAGCTTCGGGCTCAGACAGATCAAGGTGGACTCGGGCGCGCCGCGGCTGCTGCTCAACGGCCTGCCGATCGCGTTCAACGGCGTCGCGCTCCACGAAGAAAGGCAGGTGACTGCCCCCAAGGGTGTGCCGGCCGGCGGTCCGCTCAGCTCACCAGCCGAGATCCAGTCGATCCTCAAGCGCGCGGTCGACATCCACGCGGACCTCATCCGCGTTGACCACCATCCGCCAAACCAGATGTTTGCCCTGCTCGCGGATCGGCTTGGGCTCGCCATCTGGGAAGAGATTCCCCTCTATCACTACTCGCCGCAAACGTTTTCGATCGCGCTGGACCGCGGCGTCCCGCAGCAGATGCTTGCCGAGATGGACCTTCGCGACTTCAACCGGCCGAGCGTGCTCTTTCACGGCTTTGCCAACGAGTCGGGGGGATCCGGCGACCGGGCGGGCGCCCTCAGGACACTTCACGCGCTCGATCGCAGGATCGACGGCACTCGGCTGACGGGTCAAGCGATGTATGGCACCGACCCCACCGACAACACAAGCGCCGGACTTGACGTCGCTGGCTTCACCGTCTACTACGGCGTCCTCTACGGCGGCCGGCTCTCGGGCCTGGTCGTGCAGACGTTTCTCCAGCAGGCTCACAAGGCCTATCCGAAGAAGCCGATCATGGTTCTCGAGTACGGCCACTGGGCGGACAACGCATACGACGAGAACCAGCAGCTGCGCGTCTTCAACACCTACTACCAGCAGATTTCCGCCAACTTCGACACCGAGCCGGACGGCTTTGTCGGCGCCGGCGTGTGGTGGACGCTCGACGACTACTGGACGCAGAAGCCCGGAATCACCGTCGAAAAGTTCGGCCTTTACAAGCCCGACGGCTCCCTGCGCAAGGCCGGCGCCGCTGCGAGTCGAGCCTTCGCCCGGACAGGGCCCTCGACCGCCCCTCCGGTGGTGCGGTCCAAGGGTGTGGCGGTCCCGATCGTCCCCAGCGAGAGCCACGCGCGCCTGCTGCCCTACCTTGCCTACGGCTTCGCGCTGCCCGCCGCGGTGCTGGCGCTCTTGATCGTCCTTCTATCTAGAGTGAGACCGAGGCGTCTCGCATGGTGAATGACTACCTGGTCAGGCTGTCCATCCGCAGCGCCATGTTCGCCGGCGCGATCACCGGCTTCGTCTTCGGCCTCTTCGCGGGCGCGACTCTCGGGGCACTGATCAGCTGGTTTGCCGGCGCGCTCGTTGACTGGCAGTCTCAGCTCGGCTTCAGCCTCGGCATCGCCCAGCAGCTGCTGCCGCTTGGCGACCAGGTCCGCGACCTGCAGACCGTGTCGGACCGATGGTTTCTGGTCATCCCCGGGGCGGGCCTCCTGGTCGGTCTTCTCGGCGCGTTCATCGGCCTTCTCGCGGGCGGGTTGTGGGCGACGCTCGTCAACATGGGTGTGCTGCCCATCGAAGTCAGCGTGATCCGCCGCGGCGAGATCCCCATGCGGCGTGCGACCGACAGGCGGCAGGTGCGAACGCGGCGGCGGAAGGCGGTGGGGGAGTGAGGGGTCCCCGCGAAATCAAGGCGAAGCCTCAGATTTCGTGGGGTCCTGTAGCTTAGGCGCGTGATCGAGACCCGCGTCCACGGCTCTGTGGAGTCCGGTTTCGAATCGATGCGCCAGGCTTTCGCCGCGAACTTCGAACGCCACGGGGACGTGGGTGCTGCCTGCTGCGTGTACGCCGACGGTCGGAAGGTCGTCGACCTGTGGGGCGGCGTGTACGCGCCCGAGACGCTGCAGATGGTGATGTCCTCGACCAAGGGCGTGGTCGCGGTCGCCGCCCACATCCTCGCCCAGGAGGGCAGGCTGGACTTCGACGCGCCCGTGACCGCCTACTGGCCGGAGTTTGGCGCCGAGGGGAAGAGCCAGATCCCGGTGCGCTGGCTGTTCAGCCACCGCGCGGGCTTGCCGGCGATCGATCGCCCGCTGAGCATCGAAGACGTCTATGCCTGGACACCGGTCGCGGAGGCGCTCGCCGGGCAGAAGCCGCTCTGGGAACCGAACTCCGGCCACGGCTATCACGTCGGCACCTACGGCTGGCTCGCAGGCGAGGTCATCAGGCGTGTCACGGGCGACTCGGTGGGCGCGTTCGTGGCTGACCGCATCGCCCGGCCGCTCGGCCTTGACCTCTGGATCGGTCTGCCGGCCGCCGAGGAGTCGCGCGTGAAGCCGATGATCGCCCCGCCGCCCCCCGCGCCGGGCGCACCCGTGGACATATTCACCGCTCGCATGCACGACCCGACGACGCTGCTGCACAGGGCGTTCGTCAATCCCCCTCTGCCCGTGTCGGCGTTCAACGAGCGCGCGTTTCACGCCGCCGAGATCCCGGCCGCCAACGGGATCACCAATGCCCGCTCGCTGGCCCGGGTGTACGCCGCCTGCATCGGCGAGGTCGACGGTGTACGTCTGCTACGCCCGGACACCCTTGCCGCCGCGACCCGCGAGCAGTCCGCCGGCGAAGACCTCGTGCTCGGCTACGAGACCCGCTACGCGACTGGCTTCCAGCTCTCGTTCCCGTTCCGGCCCATGGCCGGCGAGGGGTCGTTCGGCCACTACGGCATGGGCGGGTCGGTTGGGTTCGCCCAGCCCGGCCGCGGCGTCGCCTTCGCCTACGTGATGAGCCAGATGCTGCCTTCGGGCGGCGTCGATCCTCGGACGAAAAACCTGGTGGACGCGCTGCTCGGCTGCCTTTAGTCGCGCTCGTCCTAAGATGCAGTCGCTGGTGGTAGGAAATGACCACGCCTGACCTGGTGTTCGGCGGCTGCCTTGTCCTCGGAGGCGGCCTCCTCCTGCTGACGCTGATCTTCGACGACCTGTTTGGCGGCTTCCTGAACGCGATTCACCTCGGCTTCGATCTCGGCGGCGTGTCGCCGACCCCGCTGGTGCTCGGGTTCGTGGCCATGTTCGGCATCGGCGGCCTGATCGGCGAGCACAGCTTCGGTCTGGGAGTCGGCCCCGCCACCCTGGTCGGCGTCGTCGCCGGCCTGCTCGGGGCCGGGGTGGTGTTCGGCTCCTTCAAGGTCTTGCGCCAGGCGGAGTCCACGGACACGTTCAGCCTCCAGGACATGGTCGGTTCGAGCGGCCGCGTCGCCGTCGCCATCCCCGCCAACCGCTACGGCAGCGTTCTCATCAGCTTCGCGGGCGCCTCGCACAACATGGGCGCCACCGCCGATGCTGAGATCCCAGCCGGCCGCGTCGTCAAGGTGATCGGCGTGGCGGGAAACAACCTCGTGGTCGAGTCAACCCCGGTTTCAACTGCGGAAGGAGCACGTTCCGATGCCTGACTTCGTGACATCTACGCCATTTCTCGTCGTGGCCGGGGTTGTCGTCCTCGTCCTGCTCGTCGCGTTCGTCGCGAGCCGCTACCACGTGGCGGGCGCGAACGAAGCCCTGATCGTCGCCGGTTCTCGTGGCGCCAAGGTGCGCGACGAGCGCGGCCAGATGGCCGCCTCCCCTGGCGACAAGGGCGTCAAGGTCGTCGTCGGCGGGGGCACCTTCGTGCGTCCGCTGCTCGACCGGGTCGGCCGCATGAAGCTGACCGCCCGCCAGATCGGAGTCCAGCTCACGGATGCCGTCACCAGCCAGGGCATCAAGGTCCAGGTGCAGGGCGTGGCGACCTTCAAGATCGGGCGCGACGTGGAGTCGCTGCGCAACGCGGCCGAGCGCTTCCTCGACGCCAAGCCGGAGCAGGTCGACTCCATCGTCAAGAACGTGCTCGAAGGGTCGCTGCGCTCGATCGTGGGCACGCTGACGATCGAAGAGCTCATCCGCGACCGCCAGAAGCTGCTGCAGCAGGTGCAGGACGCGGCCAAGGGCGATCTCGCGACCAGCGGCCTGGTGATCGACGCGTTCACCATCCAGAGCTTCTCCGACGAGTCGAGCTACATCGAGCTGCTCGGCCAGCAGAGCGTCGCGACCATCACCCGAGACGCGCGCATGGCCAAGGCGGCGACGGACCAGGAAGCCGCGGTCCGGGAGGCCCAGGCTCAGCAGGTCAAGATCAACGCCGCGCGAGACGTCTCGCTGCGGGAAGCTGAGACCAAGACCCAGGTGGCGGCGGCGCAGGCGCGGGCGGACCAGGCCGGGCCTCTCGCCCAGGCCGAGGCGACGCAGGAGGTCGTGCGCAAGCAGACCGAGCTGGCGCAGCTCGAGGCCGACCGCAAGGAGAAGGAGCTGCTCTCCACCACCGTGAAGCCGGCGGCTGCCGAGGCGCAAGCGGTGATCGCCCGCGCCGAGGGCCAGAAGCGGGCGCGGATCGCCTCCGCCGAGGCGGACGCCGAGACGACCCGCCTGGAAGGTGGGGCGGAGGCGCAGATCGTGCTCACCAAGGGCGAGGCCGAGGCGAAAGCGCTCGCCATGCGCGCGGACGCGTACAAGCAGTTCAACGAGGCGGCCATCATCCAGACCGTGCTCGCGGCGCTGCCGGAGATCGTCAGGGCGGCGGCGGAGCCGATGAGCCACATCGACTCCCTGACCGTGATGAGCGCCGACGGCGCATCGGACATAGTGCGCAACGCGACGCGCGCGATGATCGAGTCCACGACCGCGATCAAGGGTCTGACCGGGCTCGACGTGCCGAGCCTGGTCGGTGGCGCGCTGGGCCGTGGTTTCGGCGAGCGGCTGCGAACTGGCGAGGGCAACGGCGACGCGGGCACCGAGTCCGCAGTCGACCGCATCAGTGACATCGCCGGCCAGGGCCTGACGGCGCTGAAGGGGCAGGCCACGCGTGACGCCGCCGCGGCCAAAAGCGCGGCCGACGAGCTCGCCGCCAAAGCCGAGGCAGAGGCGGCCGCCGCCAAGGAGGTCGCGGACAAGGCAGCCGCAGCCGCGGTCGCCCAGGCGAAGGCGGTGGCGGCGGTCGCCAAGGCAGCGCCCGCGAAGGCGATGCCAACCGACTCCAACGTCAAGCAGTGGGCGAAGTGGATGGCAGAACAGCTGCGGCAGATCCCGGACATCGGCGTCTACGGCCGGCTCCGGCTGAACGACCTGGCCCAGCGCGGCCCGGGTGCGGCGCGAGGGATCTGGGCGACGGCCAAGGAAGCCCTCGGGCAGGAGTACGGCAACATGACCGTGGACGAGTTGCTGTCCCAGTTCCAGGGACTGCAGAAATAACAGCCCGGTTGGTGGCCCCTCCGCCCGGCTTCGCCGGGCACCTTCTCATAGGGAAAAGAGGGAAGCCCGCTTGCGCGAGCTTCCCATGGCTGGGGTGGGGGCGTGAAGTCGAATCTTAACTGGCCTTTACCGGCCATTGATATGGTAGCACACCGATGAGTGATCCACAAGATATAGACACCTGGGGAAAACCGGCCTGAAGCTGCCGCTTCCGCTGGACATGGAGCCGATGCTGTCGGCGATCTCCGACTCGGGAATCCCCAAGGGCGACGGGTGGGAGTACGAGCCGAAGTGGGACGGCTTCCGCACCCTCGTCTACCGCGACGGCGACTCGGTGGAGCTGATGAGCCGCGGCGGGCGGCCTATGACCCGCTACTTTCCCGAGCTCCTGCCGGCCGTCCGGGCACTTCCGCAGCCCAAGCTGGTCCTGGATGGCGAGGTCATCGTCGTCGGAGCCAACGGCCTGGACTTCGGGGCCCTTCAGCAGAGGGTGCATCCCGCCGAGTCCCGCGTGCGCATGCTGAGCGAGGCCACGCCCGCGTGGTTTGTCGCGTTCGACCTGCTGGCGGAAGGCAATGAAGACCTCCGCAAGCTGACGCTGGGAGAGCGGCGCAAGCGGCTGGAGAAGCTGCTCAAGGGCGTGAAGCGGCCGCTCTTTCTGACCCCCTACACGCGCGACCCGAAGAAAGCCGACGAATGGTTCGAGAAGTTCGAGGGCGCCGGGCTGGACGGGGTGATTGCCAAGTCATGGGACGGCCCTTATGTGCCGGGCAAGCGCTTCTGGGTCAAGATCAAGCATCAGCGCACCGCGGACTGCGTGGTCATCGGCTGGCGCAAGACCAGCGACGGCTCAACGCTGGGGGCGCTGCTGCTCGGGCTCTACGACAAGAAAGGAGTGCTGCACTACGTCGGCCACACGTCGTCCTTCAACGCCGCCGAGCGCAAGGAGCTTGTAGCCAGGCTGAAACCGCTGCAGACAGAGATCCCGGAGGAGGAGTGGCGCGCGAACCCTGGACGCATGCCCGGCGGGCTCAGCCGCTGGTCGCGCGGCAAGGACACCGAGTGGGTGGCGGTGCGGCCGGAGCTCGTGTGCGAGGTCACCTACGACAAGCTCGAAGCCGGGGAACGTTTCCGCCACGCGACGGGATTCCTTCGCTGGCGCACCGACAAGCCGCCCAAGAAGTGCGGCTTCGATCAGATCGCGTCAGCGGCGAGCTTCGACGTGCGAGGAATCTTCGGGAGCAAGTAGCAGGGGCCGCGCTCCTGGACCGCCAGGACCGTAGTAGCGCATCGCCGCCCGGCCGAGACCGGTGACCGCGAGCCAGTCGAATCCGGCGCCCATACCGATGCCGACTCCGAGCGGAACGACGCGGGCGACAACCTTTGCCGCTCCGCTCGCGGCGAAGCGAGACAGGACGCGCGTGATCATGCGGCCGCCGCCATGCGCGATCAACAGGTCTGGCATGCGGCGAAACGCCGCCACCGCCAGGCGCTCTCCGCCGGCGACGATGACGTCCTCGCGCAGCTTCAAAGCGCCGCTGGTCATGCCAACGACGACGAGTGCTTCGAGCACGCGGTCATCAGAACCGTAAAGCTCGTGGCCGAAGATCATCGCGATCCCGAGGATGAGCTCGATCTCCTGCTCGAGGGCGTAGAGGGTCTGGCTCGTGACGGTCCCAATCGCCAGCGCAGTGCCCAGGGCGGGCACGACCGACGCCGCTCCACTCAACGCTCCGGTCGCAGCGACGCGGCGCCGCGTGGAACGAATCAGCGCCCGCGCAAGTTGATGGTTCGTGTAGAGCGGGTTGGCCGCCCGCAGGTTGTCGACTCGAGAGCGGATGGCGGGTTCGCGGCTTCTCATCGCACGGTCGAGAGCGCGAAGAAGGGTGCGCACCTGGGGAGGAAGCTGTTCGAGGTCCATGGCGGTGAAGCCTACATGAGCGTCCTTGACGCGAACGAGTCGCACAAATCGAGTGCTCATTTGAATACGTACTTGCGACCTTGTCGCGATAAGGCTTAGGCTCTCACCGATGGCCTCGATGCGGATGCTGCTGTCGCAGACCTTCGACCGGGGGGAGCGCCGCCGCCTGGGCGGGTTCTTCGGATCGGTGGCCTTGCTGCACATCGCGGGTTGGGGCCTGCTGCTGGTCTACGCAGCGTCGCACCCCGCGTTTCTGGCGCTGGGCGGACTGGCGTACACGTTCGGTCTGCGGCACGCGTTCGACGCCGACCACATCTCGGCCATCGACAACACCACGCGCAAGCTCCTGCAGAGTGGCAAGAAGCCGGTCGGCGTCGGGTTCTTCTTCTCGCTCGGCCATTCCACCGCCGTGCTCTTGATCGCGCTCGCTCTTGGTCCCGCGGTCAAGTCG
>VBJE01000022.1:0-4080 GCA_005879675.1 Chloroflexota bacterium | reverse complement strand
ATGCGGCGCGGCGAGTACGACCGGGACTCGTTGAACGAGGAGCTCATGACAGGCGGAGTCATGACCAGGCTGTTCGGCCGGCTCTTTCGCGTCATCGAGCACAGCTGGCAGATGTATCCAATCGGCTTTCTCTTCGGTCTCGGTTTCGACACCGCCTCCGAGGTCGCGCTTCTCGCCATCTCCGCGGGCGCCGCAGCGCAGGGGCTGCCCTTCACCGCGGTCATATCGCTGCCGCTGATATTCGCGGCCGGCATGTCGCTCATGGACACGACGGACGGGGCTTTCATGTCCAAGGCCTACTCATGGGCGTTCGCCAGCCCGATCCGGAAGGTCTTCTACAACCTCACCGTCACGTCGCTGTCCGTGTTCGTCGCCCTGTTCGTGGGGGTGGTCGAGCTGGCCCAGATCGTCATCGATCTGCTGGGGCTTCGCGGCGGCGTTTTCGACGCTATCGCAGGCTTCGATTTCATCAGCAGCGCCGGCTACGTCATCGTGGCCGCGTTCGTCGTCGCGTGGGCGGGTGCGTTCGCCATCTACAAGGTGCGCCGCATCGACGAGCGCTGGAGCGCGGCGGTCGACAAGGTCGCCTAAGGTTCAGCGTCCGGCAGCCCGTACACACGGCGCGCGGTGTTGCCGAAGATCCAGTCGTCGAGGCCGACGATCTGCTGCACCGCGTCCATGACCTGCGCGTAGCTCGCCGCGAGCAGGCACACCGGCCAGTCGCTGCCGAAGATGCAGCGCTCTGGCCCGAACCAGCCGACGCAGCGGCGCACATAGGGCTCGAGCTGCTCCGGCGTCCACGACCTCCAGTCCGCCTCGGTGACCAGGCCCGAGAGCTTGCACGCCACGTTCGGCTCGTCGCTGAATCCCGCCAGTCCTTCTTCCCAGTCGACGTCCCAGGAGCCGGCGGCGATGCGCGGCTTGGCGGCGTGGTCGATGACGAAGGACACTTCGGGGTGCCTTCGCACTGTCTCCCGCGCGGCCGGCAGCTCGCGCGTCCGGACGAGGAGGTCGTAGACGAGGCCCGCGTCCCCGACCGCCGCGATCCCGCGCTGCACGTCGTCGCGGAGCAGCCAGCGGGGATCTGGTTCGTCGTGGACCTGGTGGCGGATCCCGACCAGCAGGTCGCTGACCAGGTCCGCGAGCGTCTGCGCGACCGACGGCGAGGTCAGGTCGACCCAGCCCACGACGCCGCCGATGAAGTCGTTGGCGGCGGCAGTCTCGAGAAACTCGCGGGTCTCGTCGAGACTCGAGATGGTCTGGACGAGAACTGTTCTGTCAACCCCGTTGTCATCCAGCAGCGGTCGCAGCTCGTCCGGCCCGAACGGGCGGCGGATCGCATCCAGCTCCGGACCCATCCATGGATACTTCCGCCGCGAGGGGTCCCAGAAGTGGTGGTGGGCGTCGACGATCACGCGTCGAGCTCCGGCCAGAGCGCGCCGGGGATGGGCACCTGGAACATGCGCACGTTCTCCTCGACCTCCGCCACCGACCTGCACCCGGTCAGCACCGATGCCACCGCCGGGTGCCGCAAGGGAAACTGGATCGCCGCGGCCTTGAGCTCGACCCCGTGGCGCTCGCACGTGGCATGCAGCCGTTCCGCCTGCCGCACCAGATCGGCAGGAGCGGCGCGGTAGTCGAAGGTCGCCCCCGGCCCGGGATTGGCGAGGATGCCGCTGTTGAACACGCCGCCGGCGATGATCGCGATGCCACGCTCCTCGCACAGAGGCAGCAGCTCGAGGGCGCCGGTGCGGTCCAGCAGGGTGTAGCGGCCGGCCAGGAGGAAGCAGTCGAAGTCCGCCTCGCGCGCGAAACGCGCGGGCATCTCGGCCTGGTTCATCCCGGCCCCGACCGCCTTGATCGACCCCTCCTTGCGGAGGCGGTCGAGTGCCCGGTACGCGCCGGTCAAGGCCTCATCGAAGTGGTCGTCGGGGTCGTGGATGTGGAGAACGTCGACGCGATCGAGTCCGAGGCGGGTAAGGCTCTCCTCCACCGATCGCATTACCCCGTCATACGAGAAGTCGAACACCGGGTTGACCGCGGGAACTCCCTTGTACGACTGGCTGGGATCGGGCGGCGCGTCCTCGCGCAGCAACCTCCCGACCTTCGTCGCCAGCACGAACTCGTTGCGCGGCTTCGTGCGCAGCACCTCGCCAAGCCGCCGTTCCGCCAGGCCGTGCCCGTACAGCGGCGCCGTGTCGAAAAACCTGATGCCCGCCTGCCACGCGGCTTCGACCACGCGCTGCGCCTCGTCGTCCGCGACGGCCTTGAACAGGCCGCCTAGCGGCGCGGTGCCGAGGCCCAGGCGCGTGACGCGCAGCGACGTCTTGCCGAGCGGAGCGCGGTCGGCCGGATTCAGAGCTTGAGGCGCGTGTGGAGCCCGATCTGCATCAGGCTGATTTTCCGGCGCGGAGCTGGCCCTTCAGCCAGCGCTCGCTGCTGGCGATGTGGGCGGTGGCGTTGGCGCGCGCCAGCTCGGGATCGCCGGCCATGATCGCCTCGTAGATCCGCCGATGCTCGTCGCGGGTTTCGTTAAGCGCTCCATCCGCCTCGCGGCCGTGCCACAAACGTGCGCGCATGGTGCGCGTGGCCAGGCTGGCGAGCAGGGAGGTGAGAACGGCGTTGCCCGCCGCCCTCGCGATCACGGCGTGAAAAGCGACATCGGCCTCGACGAGCTCCTCCACGTTCCTGGCGTCCCGCATTCGCTCCAGGCTCTGCTCCAGCTCGGTCTTTTCCTGGGCGTCGATGCGGCCCGCGGCGAGCGCGGCGGCAGCGGCCTCGAGGATCCGGCGCACCTCGTACAGCTCGAGCTCGGTGTCGCCGAGCAAGAGGTGGGTGATGAAGCCGGTGCTTTCGAGCAACAGACCCGGCTCGAGGCTGCTCACGTAGGTGCCGTCGCCCTGGCGCACCTCGAGCACGCGCAGCTGGGAGAGCGCGCGGACCGCCTCGCGCAGGGAGTTGCGGGACAGGCCCAGCTCGGCCGCCAGCTCGCTCTCCTTGGGCAGCCTGTCGCCGGGCCCCCATGCGCCGGAGACGATGCGCTCGCGGATCTTGTCGATCGCGCCCTCGGTGACCCGCGGAGGCCGCGCCGGGCGCCGGGCGCCGGCAGATCCGTTGCCGCGGATAGATCGGAGGTTCACCCGCTCTCTCTGCTTAAAAGTGGCGCTCTCAGCAAGTTTGGGTTGACAAACATCGGAGCTTCAGCATATAGCTAAGCCTGGCGATGGGAACCCGACTTTCCGGCAAGGTGTGCCTGATCACGGGCGCTGGCTCAGGCATCGGCCAGGCGAGCGCCCGGCTCTTCGCCTCCGAGGGCGGGCGCGTGGTCGTCGCCGACCTGGACCCTGGAGCCGCGCGCGCCACCGCCGACGAGATCGTGCAGACGAGCGGCCAAGCGGTCGCCGAGCAGGTCGACGTCACTGACGAGGCGCAGACCGTGGACCTTGCCGCGCGGGTGGTCGACCGCTGGGGCCGCATCGACGTGCTGTTCAACAACGCGGGCATCGCAGGCGTGGGGGACGTGCTCGAGACAGAGCGAGCCGAGCCGTCGTGCCGTTCATGATCAAGCAGCACTCAGGCTCGATCATCAACATGTCATCGTCCATCGCCGAGATCGGCCTGGCACGGCGCGTTTCATACGCCGCATCGAAAGGGGCGGTTCTGTCGATGACGAGGTCGATGCAGGTGGACGTGGCGTCGCACGGCATCCGGGTCAACGCGCTGCTGCCCGGCACGATCCTGACCCCGTTCGTCGAGCG
The DNA here is from genome assembly GCA_005879675.1 of Chloroflexota bacterium. Lineage (GTDB taxonomy): Bacteria > Chloroflexota > Dormibacteria > Dormibacterales > Dormibacteraceae > 40CM-4-65-16. Next base: position 322 of record VBJE01000022.1, on the reverse strand, counting down.
CTACCTCAAAGAGGCGTACAGCGACCCCGAGGAGGGCATGGCCAGCATCCGCAAGCGCCAGCTGAGCCAGGACCTGGGACGGCCCGAGGACGTGGCCGCGGCGGCCCTGTTCCTGGCCTCGGACGAGTCGAAGTTCATGATGGCCTCGGGTCTTGTGATCGATGGGGGGATGACCGGCGCCAAGTAGATCGAGGACCGCGATGCCGTGCGGCTGACCCGCCGCGATCAACTGATCCTGCTGACGCCCCTTGGCATCCTCCTGCTCGGGTGGTTCGTCGGACCGGCGCTCTTGGGACTGCTGGCGACGTTCACGACCTATTCG
>VBJE01000287.1 GCA_005879675.1 Chloroflexota bacterium | reverse complement strand
GCGTTCGATTGGTCGTGGTCACGCTCGGCGCCGACGGGGCGTTCGGCGCGCACCGCGATCTGCGCCTTCATCTCCCGGCGCCCCCGGTCGAGGTGGTCGACACGATCGGGGCCGGGGACGCTTTCGGGGCGGGACTGCTGGCCTGGCTGCACGACCATTCGCTGATCGAGCCCTCGCCATCGCTCACCGAAGGCGAGCTGCGTTCCGCGCTGTCGTACGCGTCCCGGGCCGCGTCCCTGACGTGCGCGCGGGCGGGCGCCGACCCACCCTGGAAACGAGAGATGGGAGGAGAGGGACCGGGTTAGGTCCCTCTCCTCTTGCCGTTACGGGCCGTGGCCTTCACGGACCGAGCCGGCGTCCCACCCGGGGTTGTAGCTGTTGTTCACCGTCTTCTCCGGGTCGTCGATGTACATGCTGCCCGTGGCCCGGCCGGGGGCTGCGGCGTGCTGCCCCTCCTCGTTGCGGTCGAGAAGCCCGGACCCGATGCTCGGCGCGGCCTGGACCGCGTTCGTGCTGGTCGAGCTCTTACCGACAAGGTCCTTGGCGACCATCGAACCCGCGAGCGCCACACCGAGCGCCGCGCAGGCTGCGATCGCGATCACGAGGCCCTTCGGAACGCCGCTTCCTCTCAACGTCTGCCTGGCTTCCAATGTCGTTCTCCTCTTGCCGTCTTTAGTCGGTCTCTTCGACCGCCGGCACGAGCTTCCGACCCGGCCCTCAACGCCCGATCAAGCGGCGCTCAAGGACCCTCCTTGACACCAGCCGATTCGGATTTAGAGTTACCGCGACAGATGGCGACTCCGATCCCGCCCAGCCTGAAGCGCCTGAACCTGACGAAGATCATGGCCAGGGTGCAGAGGGAGCAGGGTTGGTCGGCGGCCGAGGCCAGCGATGCCGAGCTCTGGTACAGGCGCTTCCTGCAGCTGAGCCTTGAGCGCGGGAGCAAACCCTTCTACGCCACCACCGAGCAGGCCGATCACGTCTGGCACGCGCATATCCTGTTCACCCGGAAATACCGCCAGGACTGCGAGCGGATCTTTGGCGGATACCTCGACCACACGCCGGCTGACAAAGGCCCCGACTCGCTCAGCAGGGAGCGCCAGCGACAGGCAGCGGCCCTCTACTTCAAGGAATTCGCTGTCGAGCCGCCGCCGGTCAAGGTTCCGTGCTACGTGCCGCCCCCCGGCCCGCCACCCGGCCCGGGCCGGAGAGTGGTTCCTTCAGCGCGTAGGCGATAGCCTCCTCCCGCGACATCGCCGCGCCCGCCTGCCACCTGTCGAGCGCTCCCTTCTTCCGCCTGGCGGCGGCAAGCCGGTTGCTGATCTCCTTGTGGAAGGGTGAGGAGGGCACGACCGAGATCTGCTTGCGAAGACCTTCCGCGGCCCCGCCGAGGATGAGGGCGCGGTCCATCTCGTCCTGAGCGGCGGCGACGGCCGCCATCGACTCCAGCAGGTTGGCGACGGAGCGCGAGCTTCCTTCTTGGCTTAGCAGCTCGAGGCTCTCCCTCAGGCGCGCCAGCGACTCTTCGAGCCGGCCCTGCCAGAGGGCGATGTTGCCGAGCATCAGGAGCGACATCGCCACCATCTCGGCATCGGAGTTGCGTCGTGACATCTCGAGGCTCGCCTCGATGTGCCGGCCGGCGCCGGGCATGTCCGTGGCGAAAAGGGCCACCATCCCGAGCCGCCACTCGACGAGGGCGGTGATGCCGTCGAGACCCAGCTTGCTGGCGATCTTCAAAGCCGCTTCCAGGTGCGTCCGGGCCTGCGCGAAGTCGGCCAGCTGGATGGCGACCTGGCCGAGCTGCTGCAGCGATTGGGCCTCGCCCTCCCGATCGCCGAGCTCGCGACTCAGCGCCAGTGCCTGTCCGGTGTAGTCCGCCGCCGCGCGCTGGTCGCCCTGGGCCCAGGTCATCAGGCCGGCTGCCCGCAGGCCGTGGGCTCGGGTGAGGTTGGTCTCGGTGGCCGTGCGCAGGGCCGCCTCGAGCCGCGCCCGGCCTTCGCTGTACTCGGAGCGGGCCTCCCAGAAATCGGCCAGCGCCACCGCGAGCTCGAGGGTGGCGCTCGCGGGCATGGTTGAGACGTCGAAGACCGCGCGCAGGTTGTCGACGTCGGCTCCCAGGCGGGTCAGCCACCGCCTCTTTTCCGCGCCCGCATAACCCGCTCGCGCCTTTGCGGCCAGGTCGGAGTAGAAGTTCGCGTGCCGGCGCTGCGTCGATTCGAGCTCGCTGTGCTCGACCAGGCGCGCCCTTCCGTACTCCTTGACGGTCTCGAGGACGGTGTAGCGGGTCGGCATGCCGGGCGATTCCTGCGGGGTGACGAGCGACTTGTCGACCAGCTGGCCAATCAGGTCGATGCCGGCGCCGGCTCCGTCGTCGCCGCAGACCGCCTGCGCTGCATCAAGGGTGAAGCCGCCGGCAAACACGGACAGCCGCCTGAAGATCCGCTTCTCGTCGTCGTCGAGGAGCCAGTAGCTCCAGTCCATCGCCGCCCTCAGGGTTTCGTGGCGGGCCTGCGCCGAGCGGCTGCCGCCGGCGAGGACGGCGAAGCTGTCCTGGAGCTGGGCGAGGATCTCGTCCGGCGACATCATGCGGGCGCGTCCGGCGGCGAGCTCGATGGCGAGGGGTATGCCCTCGACACGACGGCAGATCCGCGCGATCGCCTCCGAGTTGTCGTCGTTGAATCGGAAGGCGGGCTGGGCGGCGCTGAAGCGGTCGGCGAAAAGGCTCACGGCCTCCTGCTCGGGCAGCGCGCCGACCCGCATGATCGCCTCGCCGTTCACGCGCAGGGCGGCGCGGCTGGTGGCGAGGAGGCGCACATCGGGGCAATCCCTCAGTAGCTGGTCGGCGAGCGCGACCACGGCC
>VBJE01000286.1 GCA_005879675.1 Chloroflexota bacterium | reverse complement strand
GCGTCGACTCCGTGGCGCCGCAGCTCCTCGAGGTGGATCGCGCGCAGGTTAGGCGAGACGCGTGCGGCATCGAATCCTCTTTCGCGGAGCATGCGAGCCGCGAGCTCGGCCCAGGCGTCGCTGACATACGCCTGGCGGTCTTCGACGATGGTCGTCGCCCGCGAGTGGGAGCGAGCGTTGTCGATCTCGAGCGGGCTGACGACCAGGACGTCGTCGCCGTCCCGGAAGCGGATGTAGAGGCCGGTCTCGACCCCGAAGCTCGTCGCGTATCTGAAATCGGGGTCGTCCTCTCCGGTCGGTATGAGCACGATCGGGGCCGCCCCCGAACGCTTCGGTTTCGCGCGCCGCGCGGAAGGCTGGCCCGCGCCCTCGGTGTCGCGCCACAGGCCGGCCGTTTCCACCGCTTGCGCGACCGCCTGCAGCAGGGCGTCGTCGGCCTCGGTCCTCCGCCGGCGCTTGGACCGGCCGTCGAGGTTCAGCTTTTCCTGGACCTCGTAGCCACTGGTGTACGCAACCTCGTAGCCCAGGTCGCGAAGCTGGGCAAGGTCGCGGCGAAGCGTCCGATCGGACACGCCGGCGCGGTCGGCCAGCTCGAGGGGGTTCAACCCGGGCTCGGCGATGATCGCGGCGAGAACCCGCAGCAGCCGGGCCAACCGCTGAGCCCGGTTCACAATCGCGCGGTCTTAGCTGATCTCTTCCCAGGAGGTCGCGTTGCCCTCGAACGGGTCCGGCTCGGCCTCCTCCTGGTTACCCACCTTCTGGTGGAACCTGCTGGCGATCATCTGGTAGGCCATGGCCTTGGGGATGCCGAGCTTGGTGAGCGACTTCACCTCATCGGCCATCACCTTGTCGCGCGCCGCCTCGACGGCCGCGAGCACCTCTTCGATCGAAGCTGTCTTCTTGGCCATGTGGAAGGCCATTCTACCGGGGTCGCTTTTGCGCGCCGCTTAGACTTGGAATTCGTATTTCCGCTGCCGTTCCTGGTGGGGGTTTGAATGGCGACCGACTACGTTCCTGACAAGATCCGCAACGTGGTCCTTTTGGGCCACTCGCACGACGGCAAGACGATGCTTGCCGAGGCCATGCTCTTCGCCTCCGGCGCCGTCGCGAGAATGGGGTCTCCCGACCAGTCGACCGCCACGATGGACTTCGAGCCGGAAGAGCAGAAGCGCAAGATCTCGATCAACCTCGGCGTCGCCTTCGCGGAGCACAACGGATACAAGATCAACCTGCTCGACGCGCCTGGCTTCTTCGACTTCGCCGGCCAGGTCGCGAGCGGCCTTCGCGCCGCGGAGGGGGCGGTGGTGGTCGTCGGCCCCTCCCCCCAGCTGGCGGTCGGCACGGAGATCGCATGGGAGCACTGCAACCGAACGAGCAAGCCACGGATCGTCGTCGTCAACAAGCTCGACAAGGAGAACTCGGACTTCTACGGTGCCGTGGCCGCGATGCGCGAGACGCTATCACCACGCCCGTTCCCGCTCCACCTTCCGATCGGCGCCGAGCAGGACTTTCGCGGCATCGTCGACCTGCTCCACCTGAAGGCGTTCGTCACCGCGGCCGACGGCAAGGGAAGCGAGGTGCCGATCCCCGACGACATGAAGCAGCGCGTGGACGAGTACCGCGGCCAGCTCATCGAGGCGGCGGCGGAGAGCGACGACTCCCTGCTCGAGAAATACCTCGACGCCGGCACCCTCGACGAGGACGAGATCCAGCGCGGTCTTCGCCAGGGCATCCTCGACGGCAAGGTCGCGCCGGTGCTGTGCTGCTCGGCGACCAAGCTGCTGGGCGTGCGGACCCTGATGTCGACGATCGCGGAGCTCATGCCGCCGCCAGAGGTCGAGCCGGACAAGCCCGTCAAGGCCTTCGTCTTCAGCACCGGCGGCGACCAGTTCGGTCGTGTCAGCTATTTCAAGGTGCTCGCCGGCACGCTGAAGGCGGATGCCCACCTCCCCAACCTGAGCCGGGGAGGCGAGGAGCGCCTCGCGCAGATCTTCTTCCCGCGCGGCAAAGAGCACGTGGCCGCGACCGAGGTTCGCTCCGGCGACATCGCGGCCGCGACCAAGCTCGCGCACACGTTCACCGGCGACACCCTTGGCCTGAAGGACGGCGAACCCCTGCCGCCGCTGGACCTGCCCGGAAAGGCCTACAGCGTCGCCATCACACCCAAGGCACGCGGCGACGAGGAGAAGATCTCGAGCGGCCTGGCCCGCTTGAGCGAAGAAGACCCGACGTTACACGTGGAACGCGTGGAGGAGACCAAGCAGCTCGTCATCGCCGGCATGGGGGACGTTCACCTGGACGTCATCCTCGAGAAGCTCAGGCGAAAGTACGGCGTCGAGGCGACCACGCAGGCGCCACGCGTCGCATATCGCGAGACAGTTTCCAGCCACAGCCGGGCCGAAGGTCGGCATGTCAAGCAGTCGGGCGGTCACGGCCAGTACGGGATCTGCGTCATCGAGGTCGCTCCCACCAAGCGAGGCGAGGGATTCGTCTGGGAGGACAAGATCTTCGGCGGAGCCATCCCGCAAAACTTCC
>VBJE01000285.1 GCA_005879675.1 Chloroflexota bacterium | reverse complement strand
CGGAGCGGCGAGGGCGGAATCCTGCTGGAGGATCCTCTTCAGGAGGAGCTGCAGGTCGGGGCCCGGCTCCATGCCCAGCTCGTCCACCAGCCTCTCGCGCGTCCTCTGATATATGTCGGAGGCCTCGGCCTGGCGCCCGGAGCGGTAGAGGGCCAGCATCAGCTGCCCGGCGAGCCGCTCGCGCAGGGGATGCTCGTCGACCAGCGCCTGGAGCTCTCCGATCAATTGGCCGTGCCGGCCCAGCTTGATCTCGTTCTCGATGAGCTCCTCGCGCGCGTGCAGGCGCAGCTCGTTCAGGCGGGCGGCCTCGCTGACCGCGAAGGGCTCGGTGGCGAAGTCGGCGAGCGCGGGCCCGCGCCACAGGCCCAGCGCGGCGCGCAAGGCTTCCTCGGCCTGCTCGGGTGGCTGGGTTCGGGCCGCCTTGACGAGGTCTTCGAACTCCTTCGCGTCGAGCTCGCCCGGTGAGACCTGGAGCGCGTAGCCGGAGGGCTTCCTGACGAGCACCTTGTAGGGAGCTCCCGTTGGTTCAAGCGCGCGCCGGAGCTGCGAGACGTAGACCTCGATGATGTGGTCGGCCGTGGCCGGCGCGTCGTCGCGCCACAGGAGCTCGGCCAGCCGTTCGAGGGCGACGACGTGGTTGGCCTCGATGAGCAGGATGGCGAGGAGCGCGCGCTGCTTGGCGCCGCCGAGGGCGAGCGCCTCGTCGCCACGCGTCACCTCGAAGGGGCCGAGGACCCTGAACTTCATCGTGGGCGGAGCCATTGTGAGCCGACCGCGGTTTGAGTGGCTCTTGGGTCGCCTTTGAGCGGGCGGCCGCAACCTGCGGCTCATGACGAACGCGGACTTCGAAATGCCCAGCACACGAGAGCTAGAGCTCGAGCTCGCGCTGGGCAGCGAGAGCTGGCGATCGCTGCTGGCGATTGATCAGTCCGAGTCCGAGTCCGAGAGACCCCCTACCCCTGGCCGGCGCTCCTGGGAATCGATCTCCGGGGCGCCGGTCCATCCCGATTCCGAAGAGAGAGGAGCTGACCTGCGATGAGCGACAACTACACGGTGTACGTCAGGAAGATGGAAGAGCTGCGGGTCGCGCGGGAGGCCGGGCGTCCGCTACGCGGCCAGCTCGAGGAGATCCTCGACGTCGTGCGCGACTGCGAAGCCCGGTGGGCGCTGGACGATCGCCTCGGCCGGGAGCGCTAGAAAAAGCAGAGCCCCGAGCAAAAGCTCGGGGCTCTGATCGGTCTTAAAGCGCCCGGACGCTCCGCGCACGTGGGCCCTTGGGGCTCGCCTCGATCTCGAACGCAACCTTCTCGCCACCCTGAAAGGCGTCGAAGTCACCGTCGGTGCCGCTCTTGTGGAAGAAGAACTCCTTCCCGTCCTCGGCGGCGATGAATCCAAAGCCGCGCTCCGAAACGATCTTCTTGATGGTGCCAGTTGGCATCTAGGTCTCCTTGTCTCTCGAACTGAAGCCAACTCATCTAGGGCCTGTTCGAGAAATCGGAGCCTACGTGAGCGCCGGCGACCTGCCGGCTGGGCCACTATACGGGAAACCCCGAAACCCTCAGGCGCTCCTACCAGGGTCGCGTCCAGCTTCGAGCCAATGAGAGCACCCCGGGATCGCCCTGCAGCGCAAGGCACGCCGTGATGTTCGCCTCGGCGCCAGAGCGAT
>VBJE01000284.1 GCA_005879675.1 Chloroflexota bacterium | reverse complement strand
CGGCCGTGCTCATCAGGCGAGTTCATCAACATTCCGCCACGTTGACACGCGGCCATCTCGTCGCACCAGGCCGCAAGACGCCTAGTCAGCCCCGGGTCTGTTGCCCGCTGGAGGACGGCCAGCAAGCTGAGGGCATGGATCGCACGCACGTCTGACGGCGGCGCTGCAGACTCGGCCACGGCCAGAGCCTTGATCAGGACATCTCGCGCGCGGTCCTTGCGCAGGAGGCGGTTGGCCTCGGCGAGGGCAAAGGTCGCGCGCGCCTGCCAGAAGTT
>VBJE01000283.1 GCA_005879675.1 Chloroflexota bacterium | reverse complement strand
CGCTGCTCAGGGCGGCTCTGGATGCAACCCGGCGCTATGGGCTGGGCCAGCTCGAGTGGTACACGGCGCCCGACAACGAAGTCGCCCAGCGTGTATACGACGCGACCGGGGCTCGGCGCTCGACGTGGATCGGGTACGAGATCCGTATCGGCAGCGATCGGAGTGGTCGATGAGCTCGACTTCTGGGTCGGATGAATGGGAGATGTACTGACATGAGAGACACCGCGACTCGCAAGACGGACGTGCTCGCTGCTCTGCAAAAGCAGGGCGATTACTGGCTCGGGACGGCTGACGCCACCGGCCGTCCACACCTGATCGCGTGCTCGGCCTGGTGGGATGGCAGCTCCCTGGTGATAACCACCAGGGGCGCCAGCGCAACTGCTCACAATCTGACGGATAACCCAAGAGTGAAGCTCGCCGGTGGGGATCCGTCGGACGCACTCGTCATCGACGCCGACGTCATTTACAGCGGGGCCGCCAAAGATTCTGGCGAGCTGGCCGAAGGGTTCAAGTCGGCCATGGGCTGGGACCCCCGAGATATGGACGGCTGGATGCTCTTCCAACTGCGGCCGACACGGATCCAGGCGTTTCGCGGGTACGACGAGATCGAGAACCGCGACGTCATGGTCCGGTCTCGCTGGCTCGTCTAAGACTCGCGTGGTCGGTCAGAACTAAGCATTCGCTGTGGCGCGAAGCGGATACGTTCTAGCGCCGCGCCGCGGCACCGGGACCGCTGTTCCCGCGCCGTTCGAGACGACGGTGTCAGCCGGCACAACGGGCCCACGGCGCGTCGGCGGCGCTCCAGCGACTCAAGGCGACTTTGGAGCGTGAGGTGGCGGTTCCTAGCCTAACCCCAAGGCGCGGCCGACGATCGCGATCAGGACCGCGGCCGCGAGCCCGACGAACAGGTTCCGGCGCCACGCGACCAGCCCAATGCACGCCAGGACCGACAGCCAGGGCAGCCCGACAGTGAAGATCGAGTGACCGTCCTTGACGGCGATCATTACGTTGACTGCCGCCAGCGCCGACAGGATCGCGGGCCCGACGAGCTGGAGGTAGTCGAGGGCCGGCTTCGGCAGCCGGTCGATACCCGGCGCCAGGAGCCCGACCGCTCGTGATGGGTACGTGAACGCGAACATGATCAGCGCCAGTCCCACGTACACAGCGGTCACCGCTTCTCCTCCGCCTCGGGCGGAGCCTCCTTGAGGCTGCGCGGCATCAGGTAGCGGTCCGCCAGCGCCTGGCTGCCGCTCGGGGCGCGATCTTGCGCGCTCGCCGCCGGAACCAGGAGACCGGCGGCCGGCCCGACGAACCCGCCGGCGATGATTCCGACGGTCGGCGAGACCACCAGCGACACGGCAACGCCGACGACGGCCCCAACCACGGCGGCGACCAGCTCGCGCCGGCCGGTGATCAGCCCGACGGCCAATCCGGCCATTGCCGCCGCGAAGATCACGTCGAGGCCGAGCCGCTCGGGATCGACGATCGCGTCACCGAGAAGGACCCCGGAGAGGGTTCCCAAGAACCACGGAATGAAGTCGACGACGATCCCCGCGAACCAGTAGCCGAACGCGTCGAACCGGCCGAGGCGCCGGAAATGTGAGAGCGACAGCGCGAACACCTCGTCGGTCAATACCTGCGCGGCGACCGCGCGCTCCCCGAACGAGCGACCGCGGAACCACGGCCCGAGCGCCGCGGAGTAGAGCACATGGCGGGCGTTGAGCAGGCCGGTCAGGATCCCGATCACAGGCCAGGGAACGCCCGCCGCGACGTAGCCGATCGCCGCGAACTGCGCCGCGCCGGCAAAGACGAAGACACTCATCGCCATCACGTCGATAGGGGAGAAGCCGGCGTCGGTCCGGGCCGTGAGGCCGTAGACAAACCCGAAACCGACGCCGCTGACCATGATCCCGATGCCGTCGAAGGCGAGTCGGCGGCGGGCGCTGCGGACGGTGGGAACGCCGGCGGCCGGCAGGCCCCCGTCAGCCATCCCGGGCGATATAGATGTCGACATCGTCGTGGCGGACGGTCAGCTCGCGATCGATGAGGTAGCTGTCGTCCTCAGGGAAGAAGCGGGCGACCGAGATGTCGTCGCCGGCGAACGCCACTATCGACGAGCGGTCGCGCCAGAGGGAGACGACCTCGATCTCGCTAGTGGCGGCGTCGCGATCGAGGTGACGGTAGATCACCACGCCTTCGTTGCCGGGGGTTGCCCGGAGCGCGGCGACGCCGGTCTGCTCGACATAGCGA